>NZ_RHFJ01000046.1:0-23550 GCF_003718675.1 Marichromatium sp. AB32 | reverse complement strand
CTAGCGATCGCGGCGGCGGCCCTTGCCGCCGCCGCGCCCGACGGCGGGGCGACGCCCCGTCGGCCGCTCCCCGTCTCCCTGCCCGGTCTTGTGCCGACCAGCTGTCCCGACGTTCCTCTTGACCGACCCGCGTCCGGCCTTGCGCTGGGGTGCGGCGGCGGGACGTTGAGCCGGGCGCGCCACACTGCCATCGGGACGCCGCCGCCCCTCGGGGGCGCCGCCGGTACCGGCGGGCTGGAAGCTCGGCACCAGGTGGCGCTTGCCGTTGCCGATGAGATCGGCGCGGCCCATCTCCTTGAGCGCGCGGCGCAGCAGCGGCCAGTTCTCCGGGTCGTGATAGCGCAACAGCGCCTTGTGCAACCGACGCTGACGCTGACCGCGCGGCACCACCACCCGCTCGGCGTCGCGATGGACCCGTTTGAGCGGGTTGAGACCGGTGTGGTACATGGTCGAGGCCGGCGACAGCGGGGTCGGCAGGAAGGCCTGCACCTGATCGACGCGCAGCCCGTGACGCTTGAGCCAGAGCGCGAGGTTGACCATGTCGAGGTCGGTGGTACCGGGGTGGGCGGCGATGAAATAGGGGATCAGGTACTGCTCCTTGCCGGCCTCGCGCGAGTAGCGCTCGAACAGCTCGCTGAAGCGGTCGAAGATCTCGATCCCGGGCTTCATCATCATCGCCAGCGGCCCGGCCTCGGTGTGCTCGGGGGCGATCTTGAGATAGCCGCCGACATGATGGGTGACCAGCTCGCGGATATAGGCCGGGGAGCGCAACGCGAGGTCGTAGCGCAGCCCCGAGGCAATGCGGATGCGCTTGATCCCGGAGACCGAGCGCGCCTTGCGATAGAGCTCGATCAGCGGCGCGTGGTCGGCGTCGAGGTTGCGACAGATCTGCGGATAGATGCACGAGAGCCGTCGGCAGGCGGCCTGCGCCCGAGGGTTCTTGCAGGCCATCCGCCACATGTTGGCGCTGGGACCGCCGAGGTCCGAGATCGACCCCTTGAACCCCGGCGTGCGGTCGCGGATCTCCTCGACCTCGCGCAGCACCGAGGCCTCCGATCGACTCTGCACGATGCGCCCCTCGTGCTCGGTGATCGAGCAGAAACTGCAGCCGCCGAAGCAGCCACGCATCATGTTCACCGAGCAGCTGATCATCTCCCAGGCCGGCAGCCGCGCTGCGCCATAGCTCGAGTGCGGACGACGCGCGAAGGGCAGCTCGAAGAGGCGATCGAGTTCGGCGGTGCTCAGCGGGATCGGCGGCGGATTGAGCCAGACGTCGCGCGCGCCGTGCGCCTGCACCAGGGCGCGGGCGTTGCCCGGGTTGGTCTCGAGGTGGAACACCCGCGAGGCATGGGCGTAGAGCACCGGGTCGTCGCGGACCTGCTCGAACGAGGGCAACCGGATCACGGTATGGGCGCGCTCGGCGCGCGCCGGCACCGGCGGGCGCGGCGGCGGGGTCTCGGGACAGGGCGGCTGCTCGGCATAGGGGTTGATGTGCGGATCGACCCGCCCGGGACGGTCGAGCACGCTGGCGTCGAGTTCGCTCCAGCCGGCAAGCGCCCCCTTGGTCATGAAGGCGGTGCCGCGCAGGTCGCGGATGGTCTCGACCGGCTCGCCGGCGGCGAGCCGGTGGGCGAGTTCGACCAGCGCCCGCTCGGCGTTGCCGAACAGCAGCAGATCGGCCTTGGAGTCGGCGAGGACGCTGCGCCGCACCGTCTCCGACCAGTAGTCGTAGTGGGCGATACGGCGCAGGCTCGCCTCGATCCCACCGAGCACCACCGGCACGCCCTTGAAGGCCTCGCGCGCGCGCTGGGCGTAGACCACGGCGGCACGGTCCGGACGCCGTCCGGGTACGGCGTCAGGGGTGTAGGCGTCATCCGAGCGCAACCGGCGCTCGGCGGTGTAGTGATTGACCATCGAGTCCATGTTGCCGCCGGTGACGCCGAAGAACAGGTTCGGTCGTCCCAGCCGGCGGAAATCCTCCGCCGTGGTCCAGTCGGGCTGGGCGATGATGCCGACGCGAAAGCCCTGCGACTCGAGCACCCGGCCGATGATGGCCATGCCGAAGGAGGGGTGATCGACATAGGCGTCGCCACAGACGATGACGACGTCGCAGCTGTCCCAGCCGAGCAGGTCCATCTCGGCGCGGCTCATCGGCAGCTCCGGGGCGGTACCGAACTTGTGGGCCCAGTAGCGGCGGTAGGAGAAGATATCTTGGGGGGTGTTCATCAACGACTGGCGGCATGACTCAGGGCAATCGTTCATTTTATAACCTCGCAGCGAACGGCACCGAGCCCATGGTCATCGTCCGGTCATCACGGGCTGGACCGTCGGCAACCGATCGCTGACAATCTGTGGTTTCGGGCCACCGATCCGACACGCCCCAAAGGTGCGCGCTCATTGGCCGGCTCACGCGGAAAACGTGATCGACACCCTGAAAATCATCGTTTTCCCCTGGAAAGCCGCGACGTGTCGCACCATGTCGATCGTTTCGCGGGACGACAAGCCATCAACCTCCGGTAGTCGAACACACCACCACCGCGGCCACCCGCGCGGAACCAGCCAGGGCTCTCGGCCATGGTCCACGCCCCGCGCACCGGCCACACGATGATGACGGGACACGACCGACCCAGGGCGCACGCCGCCCGGTGATGGCGACACACCTCGACACGGGCGTAACAGGAGAGAAGACGAAGTGGATCTGGCGACCTTACTGGGCATGATCGGTGCCAGCGGCGTCATCATCGGCGCAATCGCGCTCGGTGGCGACATCACGCTCTTCATCAACGTGCCCTCGCTGTTGATCGTCATCGGCGGTACCGCCTTTGCGGTGATGTTCCGCGCCACCATGAGCCAGTTCATCGGCAGCTTCAAGGTCGCCATGGGGGCCTTCTTCAGCAAGAACGTGGCACCGCAGACCCTGATCGAGGAGGCCGTCGAGCTGGCCAATGTCGCGCGCAAGGAGGGCATCCTCGCGCTCGAGGGGCGCGAGATCTCCCATCCCTTCCTCGAGACCGGCATCAGCATGTGCATCGACGGCCACCCGCCGGAGGTGGTGCAGAAGGTGCTCAGCAAGGACATCAACCTCACCATCCAGCGCCAGGAAGCCGGTTACAGCGTGTTCAAGGCCACCGGCGACGTCGCCCCGGCAATGGGCATGATCGGCACCCTGATCGGACTGGTGCAGATGCTCGCCAACATGGACGACCCCAAGGCGATCGGCCCGGCGATGGCCGTCGCCCTGCTCACCACCCTCTACGGTGCGGTGATCGCCAATGCCTTTGCCATCCCCATCGCCGAGAAGCTCAAGCTGCGCAGCATCGAGGAGAAGCTCAACAAATCACTGATCCTGGAGTCGATCTCGGGAATCCAGGAGGGCGTCAACCCGCGCGTGCTGGAGCAGATGCTGATGACCTATCTGCCCGAGAATCAGCGCCAGAGCGCCGGCAAGGACGGCTGATGCCGTCCGCACAACAGCAAGCGGAGGTAGCGGGCGATGGCCGAGGAATGTGAATGCGAAGAGGTCGAGTGCGAGGCCGGCGCGCCGGCCTGGATGTCGACCTTCGCCGACCTGATGTCGCTGCTGATGGTCTTTTTCGTGCTATTGCTGTCCTTCTCCGAGATGGATGTCCTCAAGTACAAGCAGATCGCCGGCTCGATGAAGATGGCCTTCGGCGTGCAGCGCATGGTCGAGGCCGACGACATCCCCAAGGGCACCAGCATCATCGCCCAGGAGTTTTCTCCGGCGCAGCCTCAGCCGACGGTGGTCAACGAGGTGCGACAACAGACCGCCGATGACCTCAAGTCGGAACTGCGCATCATCGACCCCGCGATCATCGACGCCCAGAAGAAGGCCGAGGAGGTCGAGAAGGCGCTCGAACTGGAGATCAAGAAAGGGCTGCTGGAGGTCACCACCATCGACGACCAGGTGGTGGTGCGCATCCGCGAGAAGGGTTCCTTCCCCTCGGCCTCGGCGCAGGTCAGCGCCGAGTTCCTCGCCGTGCTGCAGAAGATCGCCAAGGCGCTGAGCAAGGTCGAGGGCAAGATCCTGGTCGCCGGACACACCGACGACATCCCGATCCAGACCCGCGAGTTCGCCTCCAACTGGGTGCTCTCGGCGGCGCGCGCCGCAGCCGTGGCCCATGCCGTGACCCAGAACGGCTGGATCGACCCGCAGCGCGTGGAGATCCGCGCACATGCCGACAACCACCCGCTCGAATCCAATGACACCGCCGAGGGACGCGCCACCAACCGGCGCGTGGAGATCATCGTGCTCGGCGACCGCAGCACCGAACTGCTGCTCGAGAACGCCCTGCAGGCGATCGGGAGCGAGGAAACCATCCCACAATGACCATGCATGAACGAGGTGATCGCGAACAGCACGAGCAGGATCGGCGCCGCTTCTTCCGCATCGACGACACCGTCGGCCTGCGCCTGAGCCCGATCCCGCCCGCCGCCGAGGCGCAAGCACTCACCGATTTCACCGAGCGCAGCAGCGATGTCGGCCTGCTCAACGAGCTGCACGCCATCCGTGACCAGGCGCTGCCCCAGCGGCGCAAGCTCGAATACAAGTTCCCCACCGTTGCCGCCTACATCAAGGTGGTCGAGCGTCAGATCGAGATGCTCACCATCGCCTTCGAGTCGCGCCAGCACGGCGGCGAACTCGAACCGCGTGAGGTCAACCTCAGCGCCCAGGGGATGTGTCTCGCGCTCGACCCGCCACCGGCGCCGGGCAGCCTGCTCGAGATCGAGTTGCAGCTGCTCCCGGAGGGCAACCGCATCCTCACCCTGGGACGGGTGCTCGAACGCGACGAGGGCCCCAGCGCGATCGAGTTCGAGCAGCTGCGCGATGCCGACCGCGAGGCGATCGTGCGTCACATCCATGCCCTGCAGCTGCGCCGACTGCGCCAGGAGAACGGGCTCGACTGAGCCGCGCCGCGCCGGGTCGATGACCGACCCGGCGTCATGCCCTCAGGAGCGCGGCGCGGCGCGTCGGTTCATCCGCCCGCGCACCAGCACGAAGAACAGCGGCACGAACAGCACCCCGAGCAGGGTGCTGGCGACCACGCCGCCGAGCACGCCGGTGCCGATCGCGTGCTGGCTGCCCGAGCCGGCGCCACTGCTCAGCGCCAGCGGCAGCACGCCGAAGCCGAACGCCAGCGAGGTCATCACGATCGGACGGATACGCATCCGCGCCGCCTCGATCGCCGCCT
Source organism: Marichromatium sp. AB32 (assembly GCF_003718675.1). Taxonomy (NCBI): domain Bacteria; kingdom Pseudomonadati; phylum Pseudomonadota; class Gammaproteobacteria; order Chromatiales; family Chromatiaceae; genus Marichromatium; species Marichromatium sp. AB32. The sequence goes on along the minus strand of NZ_RHFJ01000046.1, from coordinate 18,340 downwards.
CGATCGCACTCTTGCCCTGCTCCTGCAGGGTGCGGGCGAACTCGACGATGAGGATGGCGTTCTTCGCCGCCAGACCGATGGTGGCGAGCAACCCGACCTGGAAGTAGATATCGCTCGGCAAGCCGCGCCCGGTGGCGGCGAGCACCGCGCCGAGCACCCCGAGCGGCACCGCCAGCATCACCGCGAAGGGCACCGACCAGCTCTCGTAGAGCGCGGCCAGGGCGAGGAACACCACCAGCGCCGAGAGCGCGTAGAGCGCCGGGGCCTGGGCGCCGGCGGCGCGCTCCTCGAAGGAGATCCCGGTCCACTCCATGCCGATGCCCGGCGGCAGCTTGTCGACCAGCGACTCGACCACCGCCATCGCCTCGCCCGAACTGACCCCAGGGGCGGCCTGACCCAGCACCTCGGCCGAGGCCAGGCCGTTGTAGCGCTCCAGGCGCGGCGAGCCATAGGTCCACTCGCCCGCGGCGAATGCCGAGAAGGGCACCATCTCGCCGTGCTCGTTGCGCACGTACCAGGCATCGAGGTCCTCGGGCTGCATGCGGAAGCCGGCATCGGCCTGCATGTAGACCTTCTTCACCCGCCCGGCGTGGACGAAGTCGTCGATATAGGCGCTGCCCCAGGCACTCGACAGGGTGTCGTTGATATCGGCCAGCGACAGCCCGAGCGCCCCGGCCTTGGTGCGATCGACCTCGATCTGGTACTGCGCCTCATCCATCCGACCGTTGGGCCGCACCCCCACCAGCGCGGGGTGCTCGGCGGCCATCGCCAGCAGCTGGCCGCGCGCGGCCATCAGCGCCTCGTGGCCGAGTTCGCCCTGGTCCTGCAGTTGCAGATCCCAGCCGGTGGCGTTACCGAGCTCGATCACCGGCGGCGGCGCGAAGGCGAACACCTGGGCGTCGCGGACCCGCGCGAAGCGCTGCATCGCCCGCCCCGCCAACGCCTTGACCTGCTGATCCGGGCGCGACCGCAGCTCCCAGTCCTTCAGCTGGACGAAGCCGATGGCCATGTTCTGCCCCTGACCGGCGAAGCTGAAGCCGGCGACGGTGATCAGCTGCTCGACCGTCTCCTGCTCATCCTCGAGGAAGTAGTGCTCGACCTCGCGAACCACCTCCAGGGTGCGCTCCTGGCTCGCCCCCGAGGGCAGCACCACCTGCACCACCAGGATGCCCTGATCCTCGTCGGGCAGGAAGGCGGTGGGCATGCGCATGTAGAGCATGGCGAGCACGCCGACCAGCGCCAGATAAAGCCCGAGAAACACCCAGCGTCGGCGGACGATGCCGCCGACGCTGCGGGTATAGCCGCCGACGCTGCGCTCGAAGTTGCGGTTGAACCAACCGAAGAAACCGCGATCCGGGGCGTGATCGGTGCGCTTGAGCAGGGTCGCGGTGAGCGCCGGGCTGAGGGTCAGGGCGACCACCACCGACAGCAGCATGGCCGAGACGATGGTGACCGAGAACTGCCGATAGATCACCCCGGTCGAGCCGCCGAAGAAGGCCATCGGCACGAACACCGCCGAGAGCACCAGGGCGATGCCGATCAGCGCGCTGGTGATCTGGTCCATCGAACGCCGGGTCGCCTCGCGCGGCTCCAGCCCCTCCTCATGCATCACCCGCTCGACGTTCTCCACCACCACGATGGCGTCGTCGACCAGAAGCCCGATGGCCAGCACCATGGCGAACAGGGTCAGGGTGTTGATCGAGTAGCCGAAGGCGGCGAGCACGCCGAAGGTGCCGAGCAGCACCACCGGCACCGCAATCGCCGGGATCAGGGTGGCGCGCAGGTTCTGCAGGAACAGATACATCACCACGAACACCAGCAGCACCGCCTCGAGCAGGGTCTTGATCACCTCGTGGATGGAGATGCGCACGAAGGGCGTGGTGTCGTAGGGGAAGACCGCCTCAACCCCTTCGGGGAAGAAGGCCGCGAGCTCGTCGAGCTTGTGCCTGATCGCGTCGGCCGTCTCCAGCGCGTTGGCGCCGGTGGCCAGACGGATGCCCAGCCCCGAGGCCGGCTGACCGTTGTGGTGCGCGATCTTGCCGTAGGTCTCACCGGCGAGCTCGATGCGGGCGACGTCGCGCAGATGGACGGTGGCGCCATCGCTGGTGGTGCGCAACCGAATGGCGCCGAACGCCTCCGGGGTGCTCAGCCGGTCCTGGACGTTGATGGTGGCGGTGATGCGCTGCCCCGGCAGCGCCGGCTGCGCGCCGAGCTCGCCGGCCGAGATCTGCGCGTTCTCGGCGCGCACCGCAGCGGCCACGTCGGCGGGGGTCAGGCCGTACTGGTTGAGCCGATTGGGGTCGAGCCAGAGGCGCATCGCGTACTGCGAGCCGAAGGCGGTGACCTCGCCCACGCCCTTGACCCGACTGATCGGGTCCTTGATGCGGCTGGCGACGAAGTCGCCGAGATCGGTGCGATCGAGCCGGCCATCACGCGAGACGAAGGCCACCACCATGAGGAAGTTGCGCACCGACTTGGCGACCTGGATGCCCTGCTGCTGCACCCTCTGCGGGAGCATCGGCAACGCCAGCTGCAGCTTGTTCTGCACCTGCATCTGGGCGATATCGGGGTCGATGTCGTTGTCGAAGGTCAGGGTGATCGCGGCGATGCCGGTCGACTCGCTGGTCGCCGACATGTAGCGCAGACCATCGAGCCCGTTCATCTGCTGCTCGATGACCTGGGTGACCGAGTCCTCCAGGGTGCGCGCCGAGGCCCCCGGATAGGTCGCGGTGATGGTGATCGCCGGCGGGGCGATGTTGGGATACTGCGACACCGGCAGCCCCAGGATCGAGAGCACGCCGGCGAGCATGATGACGATGGCGATGACCCAGGCGAACACCGGGCGATCGATGAAGAAACGGGCCATGACGGGCGACCTCTGCTCCAGGATGGACGAATGCGCGAATGCAAGGGCTGACGGCGCCGGGACCGACGCCGTCAGCGGACGGAACGGGGCTTAGTCGCCCGCCGGCGCGGGCGAGTCGATCTCGACGGCGCGCACCTCGGCGCCCGCACGCGCCTTCTGCACGCCCTCGACGATCACCCGATCGCCGTCCTCCAGCCCGGCATCGATCAGCCACTGACCGTCGATCGCGCGATCGACGGTCAGGGTGCGCTTGACGACCTGCCCGGCGGCATCGACCACCAGCGCCGTCGGCAATCCGCGCCGATCGTGTCGTACCCCCTGCTGGGGCACCAGGATCGCCTGCTCGCGCACCCCCTCCTCGACCAGGGCGCGCACGAACATCCCCGGCAACAACAGATGATCGGGGTTGGGGAAGGTTGCGCGCATGGTCACCGCGCCGGTGCCCGGATCCACCGTCACCTCGGAGAAGGCGAGACGGCCGGCCAGCGGGTACTCCGAGCCATCCTCGAGGATCAACCGCACCCGCGGCTGTTCGCCCTCAGGGCGCGACAGCCGACCATCGTCGAGCGCCTGGCGCAATCTCAGCAGCTGGGCGCTCGACTGAGTGATGTCGACATAGATCGGGTCGAGCTGACGCACCGTGACCAGCGCCAGCGACTGGTTGGCGGTGACCAGGGCGCCCTGGGTCACCACCGAACGACCGACCCGGCCATCGATCGGCGAGGTCACCCGGGTATAGGCGAGGTTGATACGGGCGGTGGCGAGCGCCGCCTCGTCGACCGCGACGGTGGCGATCGCCTCCTTGAGCGCGGCCTGGGCGTCGTCGTGATCCTCCTGGCTGACGGCATCGGCGGTCAGCAGGTCGGCATAACGCGCGGCCTTGAGCCGGGCGCGCTCGAGCGAGGCGCGCGAGCGCGCGAGCGCCGCCTCGGCGCTGTCGTAGGCGGCCTGATAGAGCGCGGCGTCGAGCTGGTAGAGCACCTGCCCGGCGGTAACGTCACCGCCCTCCTCGAACAGCCGCGCCTCGATGATGCCGCCGACCTGCGGGCGCACCTCGGCGATGCGATAGGGACTGGTGCGTCCCGGCAGCTCGGTGACCAGGGTGGTGGGACGCGCCGCGATCGTCACCACGCCGACCTCGGGGGGGGCGCCACTGGCGCCGGGTGCCCCGCCCGGGGCACCGGCGGGACCGCACCCGGTCAGCGACAGGGCGAGTGCGAAGGGGTACAGGAGCACCGGAGCCAGACGGCGACCGTCGAGTGTCATGACAACCTCGGGAGGAAGTGGATTGAACGTTCATTCTAGAATGAGCGTTCAATCTAGTCAGCCGTCCGGCCGACGTCAAGCGTAGAATGCGCCGAGACATTCCCGACACCAGCCGACCGATAGAGGGGAGGAGAGGACGATGCCGCAACCAACGGCGACACCCGAGCCACGCTGCGAGGCCAGACGCAGACAGATCCTCGCGGCCGCCGCCGTCTGCTTCGCCCGCGAAGGCTTCCACGGCGCCAGCATCGCCAAGATCTCCAGGGCCGCGGAGATGAGCCCTGGGCACATCTATCACTTCTTCGAGAACAAGGAGGCGATCATCGCCGCGCTGGTCGAGCACAAGCTCGAACAGTCATTGAGCATGGTGCAGCAGTTCGAGCGCGCCGAGGACGTGCATCAGGCGATGCAGGAGCGCGTCGACACCGGCGTCAACGAGCGCACCGACCTCGACCATGCCGCGCTGGAGCTGGAGATCCTCGCCGAGGCCGCGCGCAACCCGCGGGTCGCGGCGATCGTACAGGCGGCCGACGCGGCCAAGCGCGAGCGGCTCTGTCGGCTGCTGGCAAGCGCCCGGGGGACGCCGCGCGGCGACGAGGCGGCGGCCACCGAGATCATCATGGCGCTGTTCGACGGGCTGGCCTCGCGTGCGATCAGCAACCCCACACTCGATCGCGCCGCACTGCTCGCCCCGCTGCAGGCGGCGCTGCGCGTGCTCAGCTGAGCGTCACCAGGGGTTGATCCGCCGCTCCGCGCCGCGCCATGCCGGATCGGGCGAGCGCGGGCGATACTCCCGCACCACCAGAGCACGTCCGCCGAGACAGCGTCCGTGCAACCGCGCGATCAGTGCCTCACCCTCGACGCGCGAGGCGGTCCGGGCGACGAAGAAGTGATAGCGACGCCGTCCACGGTCCTCGCCGACATGGCGCCGGAAATCGGCGCGCAGCCCGACCGCGCCGACACAGCCATGCAGCTCCTGCAGGGTCGCACGCCCCGGCAGGTTGCCGATGAACACCTCCATCCACCCTCCCCGCCCGGCGTCGTGCGCGGGCTCAGGTCTTGAATCGGGTTGCCTCCGCCTGCAGCTCCTCGGCCAGCCGCTCGAGCTGCTGACCGGCGTGCTCCAGCTCGGTCATGTTCTCGCTGGACCTGTGGTTGGCATCGCTGATCGCCACCACGCCCTGGTTGATCTCGTTGGCCACCGCGGTCTGCTCCTCGGCGGCGGTGGCGATGCGATTCATCATCTCCGAGATCCCGTCGACCGCGCCGGTGATCGCCTCGAGCGACTCGCCGGCGCGCCCGACCCGCTCGACCGACAGTGCCGCCGCCTCCTGACTCTGCCCCATCTCCTGCGCGGCCTGCTGCGAGCTCTGCTGCAGTCGCGCCACCATCGCCTCGATCTCGCGCGCCGAGGACTGGGTGCGACTGGCGAGGGTGCGCACCTCGTCGGCGACCACCGCGAAGCCGCGCCCGGCCTCGCCGGCACGCGCCGCCTCGATCGCGGCGTTGAGCGCGAGCAGATTGGTCTGCTCGGTGATGCTCTGGATGACGTCGAGCACCTTGCCGATGTCCTGGGCGTCGTTCTCGAGCGAGTGCAGCACCCCGGCGGCGGTCTCGATGCGCGCGGCCAGACCGGTGATCGCCTCCACCGTCTCGTGCGCCTGGGTACGCCCCTGATCGGAGAGCGACTTGGCCCCCTGCGCCGAGTCGGCGGCGCTGGCGGTGTTGCGCGCGACCTCCTCGGCCGAGGCGGTCATCTCCTGCATCGCGGTGGCCACGTGCTCGGACTCGACATTCTGCTGCGCCGCCCCCTCGCGGGCCTCGACCAGACTGCCCGACATCTGGGTGGCGGCCGACGAGAGACTGATCGCCGACCCGCCGAGACGCTCGACCAGCTCGCGGAAGTGCTCGAGCATCTGCGCGAAGGCATGGGCGATCTGACCGATCTCGTTGTCGGTGCGCAGATCGATGGCGACCGAGAGATCGGAGTGCTCGGCGATATGCACCATGGTCGCGCGCAGCTGGCCGAGCTGGCTGGTGATCGAGCGATAGGTGACCCAGCCGAGCACCACCAGCACCAGGGTGGTCAGCACCGCCAGACCGATGAACAGCAGTCGCGAGTTGGCATAAAGCGTATTGGCGCGCTCTCGCTCCTCGCCGGCGACCGCGAGCTGCAGCTCGACGAGTTCGGTGATCTTGGCGCTGATCGGGTCGATCTGCTCGTAGAGCGGGCCGTCGAAGGCATCGAGCCGGCCGGCGACCACGCCGCGCATCCCGCCCAGCTCACGCTCGAGCGCGCCGATGGCGCGATCGGCCACGGTGAACAGCGACCTCGCCTCGGCCACCAGCCGCTGCTCCTCCTCGGTCAGCTCGGTCTGCAGATAGGCCGTCCAGTTGCCCTCGATCTCGGCGCGCGCCTCGCGGATGCTGGCGAGCGCCTGCTCGGCGGTGAAACGCCCGGCATTGGCCTTGTTGACGGCGTCGATGACGAACACCGCATAGTCGTCGGCGATGTCCTTGAGCCCCTGCAGGGGAACCACCCGATCCTGGTAGATACGGTCGATCCCGCCATTGACCCGCTGCAGCAAGGTCGTCGCCCCCCAGGTCAAGACCACCATGGCAACGATGGGAATCAGCGCCAGGACCGCGAGCTTGGTGCTCACCTTCGCGTTGTCGATCAGTTTCATGAGAAAGGCTTCCAGCTAGACAGGCCCCGAGCGGGAACGGCTGGGGCGACTCCCGCGCACCAGTCAGCATCCAGCTGGACCAGATGACAACGACCACGACGGTCGGTGACCTTTCCGTCGCGTCCCGGCGGATCCCCGGCCCGAGTACGCGACGGCCAAAAAACCATATAGAATCCGGGGCGTAATTGCGTTTTCGCAATCAATCCCCGCCGCGCCCCAAACACCAGACGTGGTCGAAAACACCGACACATCGAGCCGCAATGCGCTCGCCGACGGGCATCGACCACAGCTCCAGGCCCCGCGGCCGCCGCTTCAATCATAGCAACGAGACCACCGGAGGCAGGATGTTCGTCGCCAAATCCACCCACCAGCGCATGGTCCAGCAACTGCGCGAGGAGCATGCGGCGCTGCAGGCCGAGAACAGCAGGCTGCGCGAGGAGCTCGAACAGACCCGCGCGGCGCTCGCCGAGGCCCGCGACGCGAGCATTCGCGAGGACCAGCTCAATACCCTGATGGCCAGCCAGAACACCCATACCCGCGCCAGCCTGCAGGACATCCAGGGCAATCTCGCCGGTTCGGTCGAGGACGCCAAGCACACCCTGAGGACGGTGACCGGCGTCACCGACGAGTTCACCGGTGTCGCCGACGAGCTGGTGAGCATCTCCGGCTTCCTCGCCAGCCTCGCCGGGACCGCCGGCGAGGCCAATCAGGTCGTCGGCCGGCTCTCGACCCATGCTGCGAGCATCAACGCCGTGCTCGGTCTGATCCGCACCATCTCCGAGCAGACCAACCTGCTCGCGCTCAACGCCGCGATCGAGGCGGCGCGCGCCGGCGAGGCCGGGCGCGGCTTCGCGGTGGTCGCCGACGAGGTGCGCGCGCTCGCCGACAAGACCCGCGCGGCGATCACCGAGACCCATGACGACATCCAGGAGATGATCGAGGCGGTCGGCAGCGTCGAGCGGATCTCCACCACCCTGGTCGACGGCGTGCGCGAGGTCGATGGCAAGGTCGGCGGCTTCAAGCACCGTCTCGATCGCCTGCACGGCGAGGTCGACACCGCCTTCGGTGACGTTCGTCGGGTCTCCGACAGCGTCTTCATGAGCCTCGCCAAGCTCGATCACGTGCTGTGGAAGGTCAACACCTATGCCTCGGTCGCCGCGCGTGCCCCGGCCTTCGACTTCGTCGACCATCACCACTGCCGTCTCGGCCAATGGTACGAGCACGGCGACGGCGAGGCCTTCTTTTCCGCCGCCGCACACTACCGCGATCTCGAGCCGCCGCACGCGCGCGTACACCAGGCCACCGGCCAGATCTTCGAGCTGCTCGCCCAGACGCCGCTCGACTATGCCGCGCTACGTGCCGCGCTCGAGGAGATGGAGGACGACAGCCGTCAGGTGTTTCTCATCCTCGACAGCATTCGCGCCGACATCGAACACCAAACGCCCACGGCCACCATCGATCGGAGCGCCGCCTGAGCCGGTCGACATGAACTGGCTCACAGCAGGCCGCGCCGACCCTCGGCGTCCGCGCATGCTCCATTGGATCTGCGGGCGATCACCCCAACTACCCGAACAGCAAGCCGTTACCGGTCACCATCCAGGCGAGCACACTCAAGACTGTGCTCGTCGACCATCAATAACTGCCGCGAACGGTCCGCACACCCAAGCCAGGCGTGGCGACCCTTGCGTATGTCCCGCGCCGATCCGGTATAGGCAAAGCACAGGGGGACAGGCATGACGTTGCTCAACAGGCACTCGATCGGTTTCAGGATCGCACTGTGGTCGGGCTCGATCCTGGTGATACTCGGCTTCGGGATCACCCTCTATGCACTCTCGCAGATGAACTCGATGGCCGAGGCGCAGCGTGAGGCCGCGCTCGAGAGCGCGCGCACGCTGATCGTCAATGCCACCCAGGAACAGGCCGCGACCATCGAGGCCGACACCGAAGAGCCGCTGGGCGTCGCCCGCACCCTCGCCCAGGCGCTCGGGGTGGCCGCACGCAAGGACGCCGCAGAGATGACCGCCGCCGACTGGAAACGGCTGAGCGAACGCTATCGCGAGATCGAGGCGACCACCGCGATCGCGCGCGCCACCATCGCCGACTATGTCGCCGCCGCGCGGCGTGGCGAACTCACCCGCGCCGAGGCCCAGCAACAGGCCATCGCCGCGATCCGCCGGATGCACTCCGACGAGGGCGACTACATCTGGATCCAGGACCGTTCCAGCCCCTATCCGCGGATGGTGATGGACCCCAATGCACCCGCACTCGACGGTCGCGTGCTCGACGACCCGAGCTACGACACCGCCATGGATGTCGGCAAGAACCTGTTCGTCGCCATCGACGAGCAGGTCGCCGACGACGGCGAGGGCCACATCCATTACGACTGGACCCCGCCGGGCGAGGACACCGCCCGGCCCAAGCTCGCCTTCGCGCGCCTGGTGCCCGAGTGGGGCTGGGTGGTCGTCTCCTCGCTGTGGCTCGACGAGATGGCCTTCTTCTCGCGCAGCGACGTCAACCAGATGCTGCGCGCGGTGCTCCTCGAGCACCCCGACTTCCTCGGCGTCTACACCGCCTGGGAGCCCGACGCCTTCGACGGCGCCGACGCCCGCTATGCCGACACCCCCAAGCATGACGCCAGCGGTCGCTTCATCCCCTATTGGAGCATCGATGCCTCCGGCAGCGCACAGGTCGAGGCCCAGGTCGACTACGAGACCCCGGGCAAGGGTGATTTCTACCTGATCCCCCGCCAGACCCGTCAGGAGCAGGTCATCGACCCCTATCTCTACCCGGTGCAGGGCGAGGAGCGGCTGATCACCTCGATGGTGGTCCCGGTCCTGCAAGGCGGGGTGTTTCGCGGCATCGTCGGTGTCGACCTCGAACTCAGCCACTTCCAGCGCCTCGCCGAGGAGACCGCCGCGGGTCTCTACGACGGCCGCGCCAAGGTCGCGCTGGTGGCCAACGACGGCACCATCATCGGTTCGAGCCGTCGCCCCGACATGGTCGGCAAGCCGCTCGCCGATCTCACCGACGACGCCACGCGTATCGTCACCACCCTGCAGCGTGGCGAGCCGCTGCTGATCGAGAACGCCGACGAGGTGTTCGCCTTCACCCCGATCCAGCTCGGCGTCAACGACCGCCCCTGGGGCATCGGCGTCTCGGTACCGCTCGAGGCGATCACCGAGACGGCCGATCGCGCCGCCGCTGCCGCGCAACGCTCGGCGATGGTGATGGTCACGGTCTCGGTGGCAAGCATCATCGTCGGCATCGTGCTGATGCTGCTGGTCACCCGCGCCATCGTGCGCCGCATCCAGGGGCTCACCGGGATGATGCGCGACGTCGCCGAGGGCGAGGGCGACCTCACCCGCACCATCGAGATCCACGGCAAGGACGAGCTGGCCGAGTTGGCCGCCGCCTTCAACCTGTTCCAGAGCAAGCTGCGCGACCTCATCGCCGAGGTCGCCGGCGGCAATCAGCAACTGGCCGCCGCCGCCGAGGAGCTCTCCGCCACCAGCCAGCAGACCGACGACCAGGTCCGACGTCAACAGGCCGAGCTCGAACAGGTCGCCACGGCGATGAACGAGATGACCGCCACCGTCGCCGAGGTCGCGCGCAACGCCACCGAGGCGGCCGCCGCGACCCTGCAGACCGACCAGGACGCCAGTGCCGGGAGTCAGGTGGTGGCCAGCTCGATCGCCTCGATCGAGGTGCTCTCGCAGCGCGTCGAGGGCGCCACCGAGGTCATCGCCCGACTCTCCGAGGACTCGGCCGAGATCGGCAAGGTGCTCGACGTCATCCGCGCCATCGCCGACCAGACCAACCTGCTCGCGCTCAACGCCGCGATCGAGGCGGCGCGCGCCGGCGAGCAGGGGCGCGGCTTCGCGGTGGTCGCCGACGAGGTCCGCACCCTGGCCAGCCGCACCCAGGCCTCGACCACCGAGATCCAGCAGATGATCGAGCGCCTGCAGTCGGGCACCAGCCAGGCGGTGGCGGCGATGGAGGAGAGCCGGACCCAGGCCCAGGAGAGCGTCGCCATGGCCGGCGAGGCCGGCAGCTCGCTCGAGCAGATCACCCGCTCGGTGAGCACCATCAAGGACATGAACAGCCAGATCGCCAGCGCCGCCGAGGAACAGGCCGCCGTCTCCCAGGAGGTCGACCGCAACCTCATCAACACCACTCAGGCGATCGAGGGGGTGAGCGCCGGCGCCACCCAGATCAAGCACGCCGCCGGCGAACTGGCCGAGCTCGCCGCCGGCCAGCAGGAACGCGTCGGTCGCTTCAAGGTCTGACCGCCAAGATACCGTCTTGCCCGTCAATCGCCGATCATGCACACCAGCCTCCCCGACTGGAGGCTGGAAGCTGATCGCTGGAAGTTGGTTCGAACCGCCAAGGCGCCCCGGGACGGAACTCGGGGCGCGCCCCACTGGTCAGTGATGAGGATCACCGGCGCGGAGCGCCGAACATATCCAGGCCCAGAACCCAACGCACAAGGATGCCAGCCATCGTGCATCGCCACTGGACCACCGTCCTCGCCCGAGGCGCACTGTTCTCACTGCTCTGGCTGATCCTCGCCGGGACCGACCCCTGGTCCTGGCTGATCGGTCTGCCGAGCGTGGCGCTCGCCACCCATGCCAGCCTTGCGCTCTCGCCCCCGCGCCGACGACGACCGCGGGTGCTGGCGCTACTGGCCTTCATCCCCTACTTCGTCGCCCAGTCGCTGCGCGGCGGATTCGATGTCGCACTGCGGGTGCTGGCGCCGCGACCACGCATTGCCCCAGGCTTCATCGACTACCACTCCCGGCTCACCGATCCCGCCGCACGGGTGCTCTTCCTCGACACCGTGAGCCTGCTGCCCGGCACCCTGGGGGCCGACATGCACGGTCAACGGCTGCGGGTACACGCCATCGACACCGGAGTCGACGTCCGCCCCGAGCTCATCGCGCTGGAGCAACGGGTCGCGGCGCTGTTCGCGCGCGAGGGTCACGGATGAGGACGCTCGCGCTGCTCGCCGCCCTGGCCCTGCTCGCCAGCATGTCGCTCGGCCTGATCCAGGTGCTGCGCGGCCCCGGCGCCGCCGACCGGATGATGGGCGTGCAACTGCTCGGCACCAGCGGGATCGGCGTACTCCTGCTGCTCGCCGTCGCCATCGAGCAGCCGGCGCTGATCGACGTCGCGCTGATCTTCGCGCTGCTCGCCGCGGTGGCCGCCGCCGCGCTCACCCGCCGCCGGCTCCAGGAGCCACCCGAATGACCGCCGCGTTCCTCTTCTCCGCGATCACCCTGCCGCTCGGCTGTCTGTTCTTCGCCGCCGGCAGCATCGGGCTGCTGCGCCTGCCCGACCTGTTCACCCGGCTGCACGCCCTGACCAAGGCCGACAACCTCGGTCTCGGCCTGCTGATCTGCGGCCTGCTGCCCTGGGTCGAGTCGCCCTGGCAGGGGCTCAAGCTGGTGCTGATCTGGCTGCTGGTGCTGCTCGCCGGCGCCACCGGCGCCCATCTGGTCGCCAAGCGCGCGCTGCGCGGCGACGGCGAGGACCTGCAATGACCCTATTGCTGTTCGACCTGGTGCTGATCGCCACCCTGCTGACCCTGGCCGTGGCCGCCCTGACCAGCGTCGAGCCGCGCCGCGCGGTGATGCTGTTCATCGCCTTCGGGCTGTGGCTGGCGCTGGTCTGGGCGCGGCTCGGCGCGCCCGACGTGGCGCTCGCCGAGGCGGCGATCGGCGCCGGACTCGGCGGCGCGCTGATGCTCGCCGCGGCGCGGCGCGCGGCACGCCGTCGGCAACGGACCGGGGGGGAGGGATGAACGGCCCGGCACGCCTGCTCGTCGCCCTGCTCGCCGCCGCACTCGGCGGGCTGCTGCTATGGGTGCTGGCCACCGCGCTCGCCGCGCGGCCCGAGCCCGCACTCGCCGAGGCGGCGTTCGCCGCGCTGCCGCTCACCGGGGTCGGCAACCCGGTCACCGCGGTGTTGCTCGACTACCGCGCCTACGACACCCTGCTCGAGCTGGCGGTGCTGCTCGCCGCGCTGCTCGGGATCTGGTCGCTCGGCCCGCCGGCCCCGGCCTATCAGCGCGCCGGCTCGGCGCTGCGGGCGATGGTCGCCTGGGTGGTGCCGCTGCTGATCCTCACCGGCGGCTATCTGCTCTGGGCCGGCGGCCAGGTGCCGGGCGGCGCCTTCCAGGGCGGTGCCCTGCTCGGCGCCGCCGGGGTGGTGCTGCGTCTCGCCGGCGACCCTCGCGCCGGGCTGCCCGGCGAGTCGCTCCAGCGGCTACTCGCGGTGCTCGGCGTCGGCGCCTTCCTGCTGGTCGGGTTGACGCTGCTCGCGCTCGGTCGCGACCTGCTCGATTATCCGACGGACTGGTCGAAGTGGCTGATCCTCGCCATCGAGGGCGCCGCCACCCTGGCCATCGGCGCCACCCTGGCCGCGGCCTATGTCGGCGGTCGGCCACCGGGGGAGGGGCGATGAGCACGCAACTGCTCTACGGCGGCGCCGGCGTCGCGCTCTGCGTGCTCGGGCTCTGGGCCTTCCTGGTCCATAGGCCGCTGCTGCGCAAGCTGATCGCGATCAACATCATGGGCAGCGGCGTCTTCCACCTGCTGATCGCGCTCGCCGAGCGCGACGGCGCGCCCCCCGATCCGGTACCGCACGCGCTGGTGCTCACCGGGATCGTGGTGGCGGTGAGCGCCACCGCGCTGGCCCTGGTCTTCGGCCGACGACTCGATGAGCAGGGGGGCGTGCCCGAGGATGAACGCTAGCCTGCCGCTCGCGGTCTGCCTGCCGCTGCTCGGCGCGCTGGCCACCACGCTCGCGCCCGCTCGTGCCCGCGCGCTCGGACTGATCGCGGCGCTGGCGAGCAGCGGGGTCGTGCTCTGGCTGGTGGTCGGGGTGTGGGAGCAGGGGCCGCTGCGCGCCAGCCTCGGCGGCTGGTCGGCGCCGCTCGGCATCGCCCTCGCCGCCGACGGCGCGGTCGCCGCGCTGCTGGCGATGACCGCGATGGTCGCGCTGGCCATCAGCATCCATGCCGGAGGGTATTTCCGCGACCCCGAGCGGTTGCGCCAGTTCTGGCCGCTGTGGCTGCTGTTGTGGGCCGCGCTCAACGCCCTGTTCCTCGCCGCCGATCTGTTCAACATCTATGTCGGGCTGGAACTCCTCGGGCTCTCCGGCGCGGCGCTCGCCGCGCTCGGCGGCGGTCGCGCGGCGCTGACCGCGAGCCTGCGCTATCTGCTCGTCGGCCTGCTCGGCTCGATGACCTACCTGCTCGGGGTGGCGCTGATCTATGCCGCCCACGGTCAGCTCGACCTCGCGCTGCTCGGCACCCGGCTCGGCCCCGGGCTGGTGGATGCCACCGCGCTGGCGCTGCTGAGCCTGGGGCTGGCGCTCAAGGCCGCACTCTTCCCGCTGCACTTCTGGCTACCGCCGACTCACGCCAACGCCCCGGCGCCGGTCAGCGCCGCGCTCTCGGCGCTGGTCGGCAAGGTCGCCGCCTGGCTGCTGCTGATGCTCTGGCTCGGCCCCTTCGCCGCGGTGACCCAACCCGCCGCGGCCACCCTGCTCGGTCTGCTCGGCGCCTGCGGCGTGATCTGGGGGTCGTGGCGGGCGCTGCGCGCCGAGCGGCTGAAGCTGCTCGCGGCCCACTCCACGGTCGCCCAGATCGGTTATCTGTTCCTCTTCGTCCCCCTGATCCAGGGGCTCGACCCAGGCCCCGAGCGCACCGCCCTGCTCGGCGCCCTGCTGCTGATGGCGCTCACCCACGGGTTCGCCAAGGCCGCCTTCTTCCTCGCCGCCGGTCAGGTCCAGCAGCTCGCCGGGCATGATCGCATCGATGCCCTCGGCGGCACCGCGCAGCGACTGCCGGCGACCACCTTCACCCTCGGACTGGCCGGGGTGGCACTGATCGGGCTGCCGCCGAGCGGCAGCTTCATCGGCAAGTGGCTGCTCCTGGAGGCGGCCATCGATCAGGGCCAGTGGTGGTGGATCCTGCCGGTGCTCGCCGGCACCCTGCTTGCCGCGGCCTATGTGTTCCGGGTGCTGGCGCGCGCCTTCAACCAGGAACCCACGCCGCTGCACTTCGTCACCCAGGTGCGCGCGGAGCTGCCGGGACTGGTGCTGGCGTTGCTCGCGGTGGCCGGCTTGGGGTTGGCCGCCGGAGGTCTGTGGGGGCTGCTCGAGCCGGTGGAGATCGACCGATGAGCAGCGCGCTCGACACCCTGCTGCCGCTACTGATCGTCTGCTCCTCGCTGGTGCCCGGGGCGGCGATCTTCCTGGTGCGCGAGGACAGCCATCTGCTGCGCACCAGTCTCAACATGGCCGGCGCCCTGACCAAGCTGGCGCTGGTCGGGGTGATGATCTGGGGGGTCTATCACGAGCACGACTACGAGAGCCGTATCAGCCTCGCCCCCGGACTCGATCTGGTGTTCGCCGCCGATGCGCTCTCGGTGCTCTTCGTCACCCTCTCCTCGGTGCTCTGGCTGGTGACCACCATCTATGCCATCGGCTATCTCGAGCACAGCGCCAACCGCAGCCGCTTCTTCGGCTTCTTCAGTCTCTGCGTCTCGGCCACCGTCGGCATCGCCCTGGCGGGCAACCTGCTCACCTTCGTCATCTGCTACGAGATCCTCACCCTCGCGACCTATCCGCTGGTGGCCCATCGCGGCACCCCGGAGGCGACTCGCGGGGCGCGCATCTATCTCTACTACACCGTCGGCGGCGGCGCCCTGCTGCTGCTCGGCGCGGTCTGGCTGCAGACCCTCGCCGGGCCGCTCGACTTCGTCCAGGGCGGCATCCTCGGCGATCTGCCGGCGACGCTGCACGGTCAGTTCCAGGTGATCTTCGTGCTGCTGCTCGCCGGGCTCGGGGTCAAGGCCGCGCTGGTGCCGCTGCACGGCTGGCTGCCGCAGTCGATGGTGGCCCCGGCGCCGGTGAGCGCGCTGCTGCACGCGGTGGCAGTGGTCAAGGCCGGCGCCTTCGGTATCGTCCGCGTGGTCTATGACGTCTACGGCGTGGGGCTGGCCGACGCGCTCGGGCTGCTCGCGCTGCTCGGCGCGCTGGCCTCCGTCACCATCCTCTACGGTTCGCTGCGCGCCCTGGTCCAGGACGGGCTCAAGACCCGGCTGGCCTATTCCACCGTCAGCCAGGTCTCCTACATCGCCCTCGGCACCTCGATCTTCGGCCCGATCGCCACCGTCGGCGGGCTGGTCCATCTGGTCCACCAGGGGATCATGAAGATCACCCTGTTCTTCTGCGCCGGCAACTATGCCGAGACCCTCGGCATCCACCGGGTCAGCCAGATGGACGGGGTCGGACGGCGCATGCCCTGGACGACGCTGGCCTTCAGCGCCGGCGCGCTGGGCATGATCGGCATCCCGCCGCTGGCCGGCTTCGTCAGCAAGTGGTATCTCGGGCTCGGCGCGATCGACGGCGGTGCCGACTGGGTGCTGGCGGTGCTCGCCGCCAGCGGCCTGCTCAACGCCGCCTACTTCCTGCCGATCCTCTATCGCGCCTGGTTCCGCCCCCCACCCGAACACTGGCCGGAGGAGCGGATCGCGCGGCGCCGTCTCGAGACCCGCGCGGCGCTGCTGTGGCCGCCGCTGATCACCGCGACCCTCTGTCTGCTCGCCGGTCTGTTCGCCGCCGCACCCTTCAGCCCGCTGGAGTGGGCCGAGCTGATCGCGCGCCGGGAGTATGATCGATGAGCGCCTGGCTGCTGCTCGCCGCCTGGATCTGGCCGCTGCTGCTGGCCCCCTTCGCATCCAGCACGCGCCATGGCCGCTGGCTCGCCGCGCTCGGCCCCCTGCCGGCGCTCGGCGCAACGCTCGTGGTGCCGCTCGGCACCCGTATCGAGCTGCCCTGGCTGCTGCTCGGCACCCAGCTCGGACTCGATCCACTGGGACGCACCTATCTGCTGTTCACCGCGCTGCTGTGGCTGGTCGCCGGGATCCATGCCGGCAGCGCCGGTCTCGGTCCCGCTGCCGGGCGCTTCCGCGCACTCTTTCTGCTCGCCATGGCCGGCAACCTGTGGCTGATCGTCGGCCAGGATCTGGCGAGCTTCTATGCCGGCTTCGCGATCATGGGGCTGGCCGCCTACGGACTGGTGATCCACGAGGGCAACGCGCGCGCGCTGCGTGCCGGGCGGGTCTATCTGGCGATGGCGTTGCTCGGCGAGGTCACCCTGTTCGCGGCCCTGGTGCTGATCGCCAGCGAGAGCGGGACGCTCGCCCCGGCGCCGCAACAGCTCGCCACGCTCGGACCTGCGGCCATCGGACTGCTGCTCGCCGGGCTCGCGGTCAAGGCCGGGCTGATGCCGCTGCACCTGTGGCTGCCGCTCGCCCACCCGGCGGCGCCGGCGGCGGCCAGCGCAGTGTTGAGCGCGACCATGATCAAGGTCGCGCTGCTCGGCTGGCTGCGCTATCTCCCGGTGGGCGTGATCGCCCTGCCCGGTTGGGGCGAGCTGCTGACCGGCATCGGGCTGCTGACCCTGGCGCTGGCCTTGCCGATCGGACTGATGCAGACCGAGGCGAAGACGGTGCTGGCCTACTCGAGCATCGCCAAGATGGGGCTGCTGGCGGCGCTGCTCGGAGCGATGCTCGCCGAGCCGACGCTGGCCGAGGTCGGGGTGGGCGCACTGGCGCTCTATGTCGTCCACCATGCCCTGGTCAAGGGCGGCCTCTTCCTCGGGGTGGGGCTGCGCAAGGCGGGCGCGCCGGCGCAGCCACTGATCCTCGCCGGCATGGCGCTGCTGGCGCTGGCGATGGCCGGCGCGCCGCTGACCAGCGGGGCCGCGGCCAAGGCGGCGGTGGCGCCGTTGCTCGAACACGCGCGCTGGCCGTGGATCCTCACCCTGGTGAGCGCCTCGGTGGTGGTGACCACCCTGCTGATGGCGCGCCTGTTGTGGCTGCTGACGGGGATCGATGCCTCGTTCCGCCCCGGTCAGGGCTGGGCGCTGGCGAGTTGGGGCGGGCTGGTCGCGCTGGTGATGCTGTTCCCGCTGCTCGTACCGGCGCCCCCCGAACTCAAGGACGCCCTCCTGGTCGGCGCCGGGGGGACGCTGGCGCTAGCGGTCTGGCGCTGGCCCGGCCCCTTGCGCCGTCTCGCCGGGCGGGTCCCGCCCGGCGACCTGCTGGCGCTGCTCGGCCCCCCGTGGCATGCCGTCAGCCACGCCTGGCAGCGACTGGCGGGGGTCTGGCTGGCACTGACCCGCCCTCTCGTCGCGCGCATCGGGGAGGGACTCACCCTCGGTCCGGCGGTCGCCGACGGCGAGCACGCACTGCGGCGCTGGCCGGTCGCCGGGGCGCTGTGGCTGACCCTGCTGCTGCTGTTGATCGGCGCACTGTGGCGCGCGCCGGTCGAGATCGCGGCCAGGCCCATGGAGTCCGACCCCATGATCGAATCCACCTCGGAGATCGAATCCACCTCGGAGATCGAATCCACCTCGGAGATCGAATCCACCTCGGAGATCGAATCCACCTCGGAGATCGAATCCACCTCGGAGATCGAATCCACCTCGGAGATCGAATCCACCTCGGAG
>NZ_RHFJ01000045.1:0-25274 GCF_003718675.1 Marichromatium sp. AB32 | reverse complement strand
CTGGCATGAGAAGAGAGATCGAGGGCTTGGTCTTAGCGACAAGGTCCAGGCCTTCAGGCGCAATCGAGCTGCCTCAATCTCGCGCGGTGGGAGCTAACCACCACGGGGTGGCAAGATACAAGGCGCCCATTGCTTCGGCGAAACGGTTCATCCCCGCATGCGCGGGGAACACGTGGTCGACCGGCCATGTCTCTCGCGGGTCGACGGTTCATCCCCGCATGCGCGGGGAACACGGCGCTATTCCCTGCCGCATCCAACGACGATACGGTTCATCCCCGCATGCGCGGGGAACACCGGCCATCAAAGCGAAGCCAAAGCACAGTTGACGGTTCATCCCCGCATGCGCGGGGAACACGTGGATGGCTGAAGTCGTGCACATAACACCAGTGGTTCATCCCCGCATGCGCGGGGAACACTCTGGTCATGCTGCGCAAGCACGAAGTTTTCGCGGTTCATCCCCGCATGCGCGGGGAACACGCGCGAGATGGGCGACACCGGCGCGGCTTACCCCGGTTCATCCCCGCATGCGCGGGGAACACGCCAGGTAGGCGGTGAGGAACTGACCGGGGTGACGGTTCATCCCCGCATGCGCGGGGAACACAGTGCGGCCAGGATGTCGTCACGCGAGACGGTCGGTTCATCCCCGCATGCGCGGGGAACACTATTCGCTGTTTTTCCGTTTGGTCGTCAGGATCGGTTCATCCCCGCATGCGCGGGGAACACCAGGTTTTCAGTGTTCACTTTCTCTTTCCTCGCGGTTCATCCCCGCATGCGCGGGGAACACGCGCGGGATATCGGTTACGCGGCCACGGGCATCGGTTCATCCCCGCATGCGCGGGGAACACATTAAAAAAGGATTAAGAAAGGATTAGGGTGACGGTTCATCCCCGCATGCGCGGGGAACACGATTTCGCGTGTTCGCGCCTCGGATAGACGGGCGGTTCATCCCCGCATGCGCGGGGAACACCTCCCAGCCGAGGGAGATCTCGACCAGGTCGTCGGTTCATCCCCGCATGCGCGGGGAACACGTGACGCCGAGGAGCGCGCCCTTGCGAGCTATCGGTTCATCCCCGCATGCGCGGGGAACACCGCTAGGCGTGGGTTCTATCCCGTGTATGCGCCGGTTCATCCCCGCATGCGCGGGGAACACATGGTGTCGTGACGGACATAAAAGCGCGGGATCGGTTCATCCCCGCATGCGCGGGGAACACGCCGGATCGCCGAACTCAACGGAGTCTCGAACCCGGTTCATCCCCGCATGCGCGGGGAACACTCTTCGCGTATTTGCATGATTCAGCGAAGAAAAATACGCGCCTCTGAATCTACCAGATTTTCGGGGTCTATCGAAGGGGTTGGTTTTTCGATCATCGTGGAGGGTCCGATGGGGGTGGGGGGAGGAAGCTGACGAGTCTGAGTCCGTCGAAATCGACGGGGATGCGCCGGTTCTCGCCGATGGTGCGGAAGTCGTAGCCGGACTCGGTGTTGGTGCTCCAGGCCATGACCGCGTTGCCGTCTTCGACGCCGGCGAGGAGCTGCTCCCAGATGAACTCGCGCAGTCGCTTGGAGGGGGTGCCGATATAGACGCCGGCGCGGATCTCCAGTAGCCACACCGCCAGCCGTCCGCGCAGCCGGGGTGGGACGTTCTCAGTGACGATGACCAGCATCGCCGAGTCCTTCCGGGGTGGGGATGGCGGGAGGGATGTTTTCCGGCGCCGGTGGTGGTGGCGCGAGTTCGCCGGCGGCCAGGACGTCCTCGATCATCGGGATCAGCTTGCCGAGTAGCTTGGTCTGGCGGAAGACGTCGCGGCAGGCCAGCCTGACCTCGCGCTCGGGGTTTTGCGGGGCCTTGGCGGCGATCCGGAACGCGACCGGCACGACGGTCTCGAACTTGACGATGTCGGCGATATCGTAGACGAACGACAGCGGTTTGCCGGTATGGATGAAGCCGACCGCCGGGGCATAGCCGGCGGCCAGCACCGCGGCCTCGGTGATGCCGTAGAGACAGGCGGTGGCCGAGGAGAGGCAGGTGTTGGGCAGGTCGCTGGTGTCCCAGTCCTTGGGGTCGTAGCGGCGCCCCTTCCAGCGCACGCCGTAACTCTTGGCCTGCTCGGCATAGATCTTCTTGACCCGGATACCCTCGATCCCGCGCAACTGGTCGACGCTGCGCCGCTGCGGCGGTTCCTCACCGAAGCGCAGCGCATACATGCGTCGCACGACGCGCAATCGCGCCTGGTCATCGAGCGCGAGCCGGGCCTGGTGGAGCAGGCGATCGGCGCGGGCGCCGCCCGGCTGGCCGGAGGCGTAGAGTCGGACCCCGGCCTCGCCGACCCATACCAGCAGTGTCCCGACCCGGGCGGCGAGCGCCGCCGCCCGGTGCGAGACGCGGGTGCCGGGTTCGAGCATGATGCAGGCGATGCTGCCGACCGGGATGTGGGTCCGCACGCCCTTGGTGTCGATGACGACGAAGGCGCCGTCGAGCACGTCGATCTCGCCGTATTCGATGAAGATCAGCGAGATGCGCTCTTTCATCGGGATGGGTTCGAGTGGTGGCAGCATGTGGTGCTCCGTGCGCGTGTTGGCCTGTTCCCTGGGTCTGCCGGTGCGCTCAGTCGATGCCGCTGGGCGCGCGCCGGACCAGCAGCAGTCCGCAGCCGAGCCCCTTGGCCGGGCCGACGCCGTTCTCCAGCAGTCCGACCAGCGCCGCCGGATCGGTCACCCTGAGAATGCCTTCGTAGCCGACGGTGGCGATCTTGCCGCCGCGCTGCTTGCGTCTGAAATGGCTCGGCGGGTGTGGTTGGACGACGGCGTGCTCGATCTCGGCGGCACCGGCGAGCTTGCGGATCAGCCACTGTTGCTGGTCGGTCTCGCGGGTGAGCGGGACGCGGCAGGTGTCGCGCCGCTTGCCCGGTTTGTCGGCATGGTGGGCATCGCGGATGGTCTTGACCGGGTTGGCGGTGAGCACGAAGGCGAGTCGCTGGCCGACGCTCGGTCGGGGGTCGAACGCGCGACTGGCGATCAGACGCAGATCCGCGTGGGGCTGGGGTGGTTGGCGCGACTGCACCAGCACCCGGGTCGGCTGCCCCGGCTGTTGCTGCTCGATCCGGAACAGAAAGCCCTGCCGGGGTTGCTCGGGGTCGCTCCGGGGTTCGTGCGGTTGCTCGGGGAAGAGCCGCCACAGTGCGCGGTGGATGGCGTAGCGATCGGGGGCCGCGCGCGGCGGGATCTCGGCTCGACTGAGGATCATGCCTCTCCCTCCTGTCGGTGCAGATAGACCACCCGATTGGCGAACTGACGCCGGCGCGGATCGTGAGGGACGTCGCGTATCGGGATGGTGCGCCCGTGCGCCAGCGGCTGCTCGGTGTAGACCGGGCCACCCGTGGGTGGAGATCCCTCGAGCGCGGCGAGCGCGTCCTCGGCCTCGATCACACCGTCGGTAACGAGCGGGTGGGCGAGCGGGCAAGAACGTCTGCCGAGCACCGGGGTGAACAGCGGTCGGCGCAGCGCGGCGGCGATGCGATCGAGGTCGAACGCGGCATCGGGTCGAGCGCCGATGGCGACGGTGAAGCTGGCGTCGAACAGGTACTCGCGGTGCGACTGGATGGGATGGCGGTTGGTCGAGCCGTCGACCTTCCGGGCATCGAGCACGGTGTGGTAGTCGCGCTCGCGGATTGCCGACTTGGGGCTCGACTCGCTCTCCTCGGGGCGTTGGGCCTTGCGGTCGGCGCGCACGCTGATCTCGATGCTCGCCGCGAGCGCGCTGATGCGCTCGGCGTCACCACGCGCGATCCCGAGACAGGCGCCGAGCAGCCCGACCAGGGCGCTGCGGGTGGGGAAGGCGTTGCTCGGGCGGTAGTCCTCGAAGGTGTGGGTGCCCCAGGACTGCATCGGGCCGTCGAGACGCAGGATGAGATATCTGGCCATCTGCGGTGTCCTCAGCTGTGGCCGTCCTCGCGCAGCCAGGTCTGGAGCGCGGGCAGGGTGTCGAGGTGCGGCGGGGTCTCGCCGGTGGCGGCGTCGAGGGTGAAGACGCGCGCCGTCTCATTGAGTCCATAGGCGCGGTTGAGTCGCCGCCAGTAGTCGAGCATGGTCTCTATCGACGGGCGCAGATAGCCGCCCTCGCGATCCTTGGCGACGGGGGTCTCGAAGGCGTTGGCCAGCGAGATCGGTTGGTCGGCGAGGCTGACCAGGGCGCAGTCGGCGATGTTGTGGGCGGCGAAGGACTGCTGCTTGGCCTCCGGCACCACGGTGGTCATCAGTTGCAGCACATGGGCGGCGATGGCGAGCGCGCGGGCGCGGCCCGCGGCGGTCTCGGGGGCGTCGATGGTGTCGAGCAGGCCGAGGTTGTACTGCAGTTGGCGCAGGTTGAGGCTGGCGTAGCGGTAGAAGACGCCCGCCGAGAACTGTTGCACGTTGAGGTGCCCGGCGCCGCTCTCGCCGGCGTCCTGGGTGAGGTCGTCGACGGCGGTGAACCAGTCGATGTCCTGCGGCTCGACGGTGTGGGTGGTGAGGGCGTGGGCGACGGCCAGGGCGCCGTCGACACCGTGGATCAGCTCGGAGTTGGCCATCCGCCCGGAGAGTGCGACATCGAGGTCGAGCTGGTGGCGCAGGCGCTGCTCGAGCTCCTTGACCGCCTGCTTGAGATGGGTGATGCGTGCCTTCTCCGTCGCCAGCGCGGCGGCCTCGCGCAGCAGGCCGCCGATGGCCTCGATCTCGTGGCTGGAGAAGGGGATGATCTGGGTCTCGATGTGACCGCTCTTGGCGCGCGCGTACCTCTGGATCTCGGCCTCCTTGGTCTTGCCCTCGAAGATCGCGGCGACATAGAGGGCGCACTGCTCGAAGGCCGCGGCGTCGATGCCAGAATCCGGGTCGAGGTCGGCGACCAACTGGTCGAGCAGACGGCGGGTGCGGGTCGAGCGGCTGAACGCCTGGCGGTAGGTGTCGCTGAAGCGGAAGGCGCGCTTGAGCGACTGGCTGGAGATGCGCACCCGGGTCTTGCCGCCGAAGATGGCCGTCTTCTGCTGCCCCATGTCGTCGCGGTTGAGACACGATGGGCTGTGCGAGATGAGGACGTGGAGGTTGACGAAGTTCGGGCGGCTCATGCGGCATCTCCTTGATCGAGCGAATAGAGGTTGAGATAGAAGTCTTCGACGAAGCGGCGCTTACACCGGTCGCCCCAGAACTGGGCGAGTCTGGCGACCTCCAGCCAGCCGACCGGGGCCTGACTGTGCAGGTGGATCAGCAGCCGGCGGAAGGCGATCAGGTCCTGTGGCGCGGTGTCGCGGGCCATCTGGATGATGCGCCGCTCGTGGATGTGCTCGGCGCAGCGTCGGGCGAGTGGTTGCTCGCTCTCGACCTCCCTGCACCAGGGCAGCAGGAAGGCCTGTCGCAGTTGTTGAGCCGTGGGCCGCGCGCCCGGGAACAGCCGGTAGAGCCCGGCGCAGTCACGCAGGGTGTCGGGGTGATCGACCCGGCGCAGTTCGGCCTGCAGTCCGTTGGGCAGGGCGGCGTGGCGCGCGTGGAGGTCGCGGAAGTCCTGCATTTGGTCGTCGTCTTGCGATTGGGTGTCCTTGGCCATCATTCCTCCCGAAGGTGCTTGAGGTCGCGTTCGAGGATGCGTCTGGACCAGGCGATGATCGGGATCAGCGCCGGGTTGTGGGCATAGGGATCGGTGAGTTGCGCGAACAGGGGGCGGCAGTCCCGCGCCAGCCGATCGATGTAGCGCAGCCGGGCGTTGCGCCAGTCGGTGAAGGTGGTCGGGTCGGCGAGGGTGTCGAGGATCATTGGCTCGGTGCGGCTGTAGAAGCGCTGCTCGGCGATCGAGGGCAGGGCGGGGTTGCCGAGTCCGGGCAGCTCCTTGTGGTGGCTGCCCTTCTTCTGCTTGCCCTGCGCGGCGAAGCGGAGCGCGTTCTGTAGTGCGCCCTTCGCCCGCAGCCCGAGCTCGACCAACTGGTGCAGCCGGGTGTCGACCGCGTTCCATCCGGCGCCCAGGGTGATGAGTTCGTGTCGCCGCTCCAGCACCGACGCCTGCTTGTTGCGATAGCCGCCGACGAGCAGGCGCAAGGGGGCATCCTCCTCCAGCGCGCCGAACTGGGTGACGGTGAGCGGCGGGCGAGCGCCCTCGCCCTTGGCCGATTGCCGCGCGATCGCCAGCTCGCCCAGTCGGGTCCAGGCCGGTGCGGTGGTGGTGAAGGAGGTGAACCGCTGCTCCAGCTTGCCCGCCTTCGCGCGGGTCTCGACGGCACCGTGCGGGTGCGGCCACAGCCCGTCGACGGTGAACTTGAACTTCTCCTTGCGGAAGCCGAGATAACGCGGCCCGGCGTCGATGCCGAGCAGGTCGCAGGGACCGGGTTCGGTCGCGACCAGCTCGACGTGTGCCGGTTGCCAGAGCAGCCCGCGTACCACCCCGATCTGGTTCCACTGGATGGTCGACTGCGCGGCAATCGGCTCGACCCAGGTCGGGCGATCGCGGGCGTGGTCCGGTTGCCAGCCGGGCAGCAGCCGCTGTAGCCGCGGCCGGGTGAGCACGTTGGACCAGACCTGGAGGCGCAGATCGGCGGCATCGACCAGCACGGTGATCGGCGCCCCGCCGCGCAGGCTGCCCTGGAAGCCGCCGCCGAAGCTGGGACAGTTGGAGGCCTGGTGGAACAGGGCGATGGCCGCGATCGATGCGCTGAGCGCCCGGACTTCGCCGGGGGCGTTGAAGAAGGCGTGGTTGTTGCCCTCGGGCAGCCCGATCAACAGCTTCTGGATCGGCGTGACCTCCTTGGCGCTGACCCCTCGGGTCTGCATGAAGGGCTGGGTCGGGTGGTCGAGCTGGAACCAGTCGAGGACCTCGGCAATGGCGCGCTCGAACGCGGCGGGGTCGAGCGGTTGGTCGAGCTGTTCGAACAGGGCCTCGTCGTCCTCGGGCGTGAACAACGCCTGGGTCAGGCACACCAGCAGTTGCAGCGCGGCCAGCTCCAGGTCGTCGCGCGGCAGGCTCAGCCGCCACGCGCCCGGCTCGCAGAGGAGTTCGCGGTAGGTGAGGAGACGGAAGTCGCCGGTGCCGTGGTGGTCGCGTACCGGGATCCAGGGGGATTGGAGCAGGTCCATGCGTCAACTCTCCGTGACAGTGTCCGGGGCGATCGCGGACGCTGGGTGTCGACGCCGCCATCTCCTGGCGTGCTTGGGCCATCGTCCTCGATCTCGTTTCTGACGCGACGGTAATCCCCCCGTGCTAAAAGGTCAACGAAGCGTTTCACTGTTTTATGCAGGCTCAAAGCGGAGACTTTGGGATCTGTCTTGCTCGCTGCGTTTGTCGTGTCGTCGACGAAGCGTTTATGGTGAGCCGGTTCCCTCGTCTGTGAGGGATGATCCGCGTTTCACTGTGTGAGCCGCGATGTGCGCGGATGGGTTCCCCGCATCAGCGGGGATGGCGGGGTAACGGGCGCTCCCCGCGCCCGTTCTTCGCGGTGGCTTCAGTCCAGGGGCTGGCGCGAGAGCCCGAGCCGGGTGTTGTAGATCAGCCCGCTTTGTGGGCAGCGCCAGCGGCCAGGGCCGATCGTCTCCATGTGGAGCGGGACCTGGCCGTGCTCGTCGTACGGGCAGTCGGCCAGCGTCGTTTTCTTCCAACTGCTCGGCGCCGGGCAGGTGTTCAGCAGTCGCGCTTCCTCCCACGCCGGATCGGTGGTGGCGGGCAGGGGCTCGCCTTCGAGCGTGTGCCCGGTGTGATCAAGCAACAGCACGTCGACACCCAGTTCGCCGTCGCGGGTGAGGGCGCGGGCCGGCTCGTCGTTGTCGCGGAATTGGGTCTGGTTGAGCCGTGTCAGTTGGATCGCCTTGTCGTTCGCGGCACGCTGCGCGTCGCGCCAGCCACAGTGGCAGGCATAGATGGCGTCCGGTTCGTCGTCCTGGGGGCGGTCGTCATAGACCGTCTCGATCCAGTCGCGATAGGCCGCGGGAAAGCGTGCCTCGTGCTGTTCGCGGATCAGTCGCTCGGTGCGCCACAGCAGCCGGGCATCGCCGTAGATCAGTTGATGCAGCCCATAGTCTTCGGTGCCCTCGGGTGGCGCGAGCACGCTGCATCGAGGGGTCTCGAAACCTGTCGGTCTGGCGCGCTGGTGTCGATGCAGGCGACCGATGCGCTGGAACAGCAGGTCGACCGGGCAGAGTTGGGTGATCAGCCAATCGAGGTCGAGGTCGAGGCTCTGCTCGATCACCTGGGTGGCGACGAGGATGCGCCCGCCGTCTTCGGCGGCGTCGCGACCATAGCGGTCGAGCACCCGCTGCTCGATGTCCTGGCGATCGCACCGGCGCAACCGGGCGTGAAACAGATCGACCGGCACCGCGTCCCGATCGCGCAGTTGCTGCGCGAGCCACTGGGCATCGTCGACCAGGTTCATCACCACTCCGACCCGTGCGCCTTGGCGCGCGGCCTCGATCAGCGCCTCGATCCCCGTCGCGTCGGGGCGTAGCCCGGGGTCGCGCCAGAGTTCGAGGGCGACGGTGCGGACAGGGGGCTGCTCGGTCGTCGGCAGGCTCTGCGGGGTCGTTCGGTCGTCGCGCCACAGCGCGGGATAGACGGCGGGCGTCGTCGTGGCCGTCGCGGGCGTGTCGCGCCAGGTGTCGAGCAGGCGCGCGCGGATTCGGCTCGGCAGTGTTGCCGAGAGCAGGATGGCGCTGCCGCCGGTGGCGCGCTGGCGGCGCAGCACCTCGTCGAGCAGCCCCTGCATGTAGGCGTCGTAGGCGTGGATCTCGTCGACGATCAGCACCGCGCGGTGCAGACCGAAGGCGCGGATGAAGTTGTGCCGCACCGGTAGCACAGAGAGTAGCACCTGGTCGATGGTGCAGACCCCGAGCTGACCGAGGAAGACCCGCTTGCGGCTGCTGGCGAGCCAGTGTGCGCACTGTACGCTGGCCGGAGGCTGGGTGTCGGCGGCGCTGTGCGTGCCGCGCTCGACGAGTGCGCGGAACCGGGCGTTGAGGTCTCTGTGGCCATGGGCGAGCACCAGGTTGGCGTCATCGAAGGCGTGACGGGCGAAGTCCACGCAGCGCCCGAGCATGGCGTTGGCGGTGGCCTGGGTGGGCAGGGCGAAGACGATGGTCTCGGCCTCGCCCGCGGCAAGGAGCTGCCAGGCTAGCGCCAGGGCCGCCTCGGTCTTGCCGCTGCCGGTCGGGGCTTCGATCAGCGTCAGGCCGGGGCGCGACGCGTGTGATGCGTCGATCAGGGTCTGTACGCCGCGCGGGCGCTCGCCGTCGCGCAGCAGGGCGGCGAGCCCCGGATAGGGCTGCGACTCGCCGAGCAGGCCGAGCCGGTGCAGGAGTCCGGTGTCGCGGATGTACTGGCGGCGGCATTGCCAATAGTCCGCGGCGGGCTCGCTCGGTGCGCGATAGGGGAAGTGGGCGCTGTCCGAGCCGATCCAGTCGCACAGGCTGCAGAAGCCGGCGAGCAGGGCGCGGGCGCTGTCATCACAGGGCGGCGGCGAGTCGTCCGCGGCGATGCCCTGTGGTTCGAGAAAGAGGCTGGCCGCTTGTGCCAGCCAGTCGCGGCGGGCTGCTTGATCCTGGACCTCGATATCGGGGTCGGCGTAGCCGTCGAGGAGGGTCTTGGTGTCGTTGAGTCTGGGGTGCTCGTCGTCGAAGACCTCGCCGTGATGGCCGGTGACGGCGCCGAGCCAGCCGCGCCAGTGAGGGCAGACCCGAGGTCGGCGGCCCGGCATGGTCGGGGCGAGCTTGCGCCCGAGCGCATAGCCGACGAGTCCGTGGTCGAACCTGCTGCAGCCGCTGGCCGGGCGCGCGGCGAGCCTCGGCCAGCTCAGGGGGAGGACGTCGGGGGCCTTGCACTGGAAGCAAGCGTGGAGCTTGCCGAGATCGTGCAGGGCGATGAAGTAGAGCACCCAGGCGCGGCGGCGCGCCGGGTCGGGCTCTGCGGGGAAGGCCGTGGCGAAGGCGGCCCGGGTGCGGGGCGAGGCCGCCCACAGCTCGGCGGCGACCGCGCAGACGTCGAGCGCGTGATAAACGAAGGTGTGCCAGGGCGAGTCGTGTTCGGTGATGGTGTCGGCCTTGGCCCAGTAGTGGTCGAGTGTCGTCGTATCCATGGGACTGCTCCTTTGCATATAAGCCGGGCGGGCGTGGCGCCATCGCCGGTACGTGCGATCATGGCGCAGGCGCGCGGCGCGGGCCAGGTGGGGTGTCGAGAGGCGGTGGAGGCGGAGGGCGAGATGGAGTGGCTGTCGATCCTGGTGCTGGTGAGCTGGGCCAATGGCGCGCCGGTGATGGCGCGGTTGGTGTTCGGGCGGCGGGGTTGTCGGGCGCTCGATGGCGGCGCGCGCTGGCGCGACGGGCGGGCGCTGCTCGGGCCGTCGAAGACCTGGCGCGGGGTGGGGACGGCGCTGGCGAGCACGCCCGTGGTGGCCTGGACGCTGGGGGTCTCGCCCCTGCTCGGGCTGGGGGTGGCCGCGGCGGCGATGACCGGGGATCTGGCGACGAGCTTTCTCAAGCGTCGGCTGGGGGACCGGTCGAGCGCGGCGCGACCGGGGCTCGATCAGTTCGCCGAGGCGCTGTTGCCGGCGCTGCTCGCGGTGGCGGTGCTCGGCGGTGGCTGGACGACGGTGGCGGCGGTGGTCGCGGGGTTCACCCTGATCGATCTGGCGCTGACCCCGCTGATCGCCCGGTTGTGGCGGCGCTGGCGACGCTGAACCGGGGGCTCAGTCGGGCTGGAGGACGTGGATGGTGATCTCGGGCGGGCAGTTGAGCCGGGCGTTGACCACCGAGGTGCCGGCACCGACCGAGGTGTAGCCGACGAGGGTGCCGTGGCGCCAGGGCCCGGCGGCGAGCCGGCGCGGGCAGCGGGCGTCCCAGATCAGCGGGATGCCGCCGGGCAGACAGATCTGGCCGCCGTGGGTGTGACCGCTGAGCATCGCGGCGAAGCCGGCGTGGGCGGCCTGGCGATAGATCTCGGGGGTGTGGGAGAGGAGGATCGCGGTCTCGTCCTCGGGGATCGCACCGGCGACCTTGTCGAGGTTGTGGAGCTGGTAGTAGTGGGCGTCGTCGACCCCGGCGAGGTGCAGTCGCGCGCCGTCGCGCTCGAGGGTGACGGTCTCGTTGAGCAGGAAGCGGATGCCCAGGCACTCGAGTTCGGGCACCAGACGCAGGCTGTCGTGGTTGCCGAGCACGGCGTAGATCGGCCCGCTGAGCGCCTCGCGGACCTCGCGCATGCCGTCGACCGTCGCGGTGATTGGGCCGAAGGTGCGGGCGCGGTAGTCGCCGGTGAGCACGCAGAGGTCGTAGTCGAGTCGGCGCACGGCGGCGGCGATGGCGTGGGTGTTCGCCGCGGCCATGTCGACGTGCAGATCGCTGAGCTGGAGGATGCGCAGCCCGGCGAAGGCCGGCGGCAGTCCGCGCAGCGCCAGCGCGCGCTCGACGATGCGGTGACGACGGGCGTTGCGCCGGGCGCGGCCGTGGAGCCCGCTGAGGCGCAGACAGTGACGGATGACGCCGTGCACCGAGTACCAGTTCTCGGGATAGAAGAAGTGGGCGCCGGGGCGGTTGAGCACGAACACCTCATGATCGCGCTCGAGCCCCAGGCGCTGGCGCAGATGGGTGCGCCCGAGCCGCGCGCGCAGCCCGTCGAGCGGCGTCCCGGCGGTGCTCGCCGGGGGTGGCTGGACGGTGCGGGGGGCGGCGCTTGGCATCGCGGTCTCAGAAGGGGTTGAGATGGGCCTTGCGGGTGAAGTCCATGTAGCCGGCGCTCACCCCCTGGCGCCAGCCGGCGCCGAAACGGATCGGCGCGAGCACGGTATCGCCCGATTGCAGATAGTTCACCCCGACCCCGCCGACGAAGTAGAGGCTGCCCTCGGCGCCGGGATAGCGCTGGAACAGCGCGTCGGGGTTCGGCAGCCGATAGATCAGCACGAACACCTTGGCGGCGTTGGCGCCGACGTCGAGACCGATCGAGGGTCCCTGCCAGTAGACCGGACGGGTGTAGCCGTCTTTCATGTACAGCCGTCCCTTGCCGTAGCGCACGCCGATGCCGAGCGCGGCGCCGACCTCCTCGCCGGTGATGTAGCCGTTGGGCTCGCCCTGTTCGCGAAAGACCTTGCGCACCACGGTGCCGAGGTTCTCGGCGCCGTCGCCGAAGAAGGTCTCGATGCTGTCGAGAATCTCCTGCTGGCGGTAGGTCTGCTCGGTGGCGGAGGCGAGCGCCGGGGCGAGGACGAGGAGCAGGCAGAGGACGAGTCGAAGGGGCAGGGCGGGCATGATGATCAACGGGCTCCCATGGTGATGGTGTGGTCGATGCCCCTCCATTCTGGGGCAAGTCGCGCCGGATTGGTATGGCGCACGACGAACCCGCGGAATGAATCGGGTTTTGCTTGCCTTTTCTGGAAGTGCACTAATACTTGAGTGCGAAGGTAGGAAATTAGCCGTATCGTCCCGGCACGGAGGCCGACGGCTTGTGCCTGACCATCCTGTTTCTTTCAGTCATGCCCAGAGGATTCGCGCCATGAGCAACGACAATGTGACCTCCATCAGCCCGCTGACCGCCATCCTGGTGCTCGCCGCCGCGGTGGGCCCACTGGCGGCGCTGTCGATCGGCAGCAAGGTCGCCGACGAGGAGACCTTGGAGCGTGCCCGCGCCGGCCTGGAGAACGCCACCCCGACCGATCGTTTCGCCCATTACGACAGTCTGCGCAGCCCGTCCTATGCCTCGAACAAGTCGATCACCGACATCACCGAGGGCTCCGGGGTGTTCACCAAACTGCAGGCGGCGATCGAGGCTGCCGGCGCCGAGGCGATGTTCTCCGAGGGTGGTCCCTACACGGTGTTCGCGCCGAGCAACGAGGCCTTCTCGCGCATCCCCGCCGATCAGCTCGAGGCGCTGCTCTCGGACAAGGAGCGGCTCAATCAGGTGATCGCCGCGCACGTGGTGCCGGGGCGGCTGAGTCCGACCGAGCTGATGCAACTCGAGAGCGCGCCGACGCTCTCGGGCGAGCGCGTCGCGATCAGCGTGCCGGGGATGATCAAGGTCGGCGAGGCCACCGTCTCGCAGTCGATCGCCGCGCGTAACGGCGTGGTGCACGTGATCGACCGCGTGCTGCTCTGACCCGTCCCGTCGCCGCCCGCCGCGTGGGCGGCGCTTCTCCCGAACCCGATGACGAGGCCGTGGCCATCTGGTCGCGGCCTCGTCGTTGCTGGTTCAGTCCTCGAGCCCCGCTTGCGTCGGCAGGGCGATACGACCGGCTTGCAACAGCGGCTCGATCTTCGCGCCCGGCAGGGGGCGGCTGTAGAGATAGCCCTGGGCGATGTGACAGCCGTGCTGGAGCAGGAAGTCGCGCTGCAGCCGGGTCTCCACGCCCTCGGCGATGCCCTCGAGACCGAGACTGTTGCCGAGCCCGATGATCGCCTTGACGATGGCCGCGGCCTGATCGTGACGGGCGCTCTCGGCGCCGATGTCGGCGAGGAAGGAGCGGTCGATCTTCAACGCGTTGACCGGCAGGCGGTTGAGATAGTTGAGCGAGGCGTAGCCGGTGCCGAAGTCGTCGATCGCAATCGAGAAACCACGCTCGCGCAACCCGGCGAGGATGTCGACGGCGCGGTCGATCGAACGCATGGTGGCGCTCTCGGTGATCTCGAACTCGAGCAGCTCGGGCGGGATGGCGAACGCGTCGACGATGCCGTCGATGGACTCGATGAGCGCCTCCTGGTAGAGCTCGTTGGCCGAGAGGTTGACCGCCATCGGCACCGGCGCGATCCCCGCCTCGCGCCAGCGTGCGAGCTGGCCGCAGGCCTGGCGCAGCACCAGCGGACCGATCTGCAGGATCAGTCCGGTCGCCTCGGCCACCGGGATGAAGCGTCCCGGCGGGATCCAGCCGTGGTGCGGATGGTTCCAGCGCACCAGCGCCTCGAGACTGAGGATGCGCCCGGTGCGCATGTCGACCCTGGGCTGGAAGTGCAGCGAGAGCTGCTCGCGCTCGAGCCCGTGACGCAGATCCTGTTCGAGCTGGAACTGCTGGTGCATCTGCTCGTTGAGCGCCGGGGTGAAGAAGCGGTAGGCGCCGCGTCCCTCGGCCTTGGCGGTGTGCAGTGCGGCGTCGGCGTGGCTGATCAGCGCATCGGTGCTGCGCGCGTCATCGGGGTGCAGGGCGATGCCGATCGAGGCGCTGATCAGCAGCGAGTGCCCGTCGATGACGAAGGGCATGGTCAGTGCCTGCTGGATGCGCTCGGCAAGCTCTCCCGAGGCCTGCACCGAGCGATTGCGGGTGGCCAGCCAGATGAAGTTGTCGCCGCCGAAGCGCGCGAGGGTGTCGTCGCTGCCGAGCACCCCGAGCAACCGCTGGGCGACCTCGCGCAGCACCTGATCGCCGAGGCGGTGGCCGAGCGAGTCGTTGACCTGCTTGAGGTTGTCGAGATCGAGCGAGAGCAGCGCGACCCCCAGCCGTCGTTTGGTGGCGATCTGCAGCGCCTGCTCGATGCGCTGGCGCATCAGTGCGCGGTTGGGCAGGCCGGTGAGCGGGTCGTAGTGCGAGACGAAGGCCAGCTGCTTCTCGTCGCTGATATTGATCAGTCCGCCGTAGTGACGGCGCGTGCCGGGTTGTGCCGGATCGGCGCAGCACTCGGTGGTGGCGCGCACCCAGCGCAGCGTACCGTCGCGATGGCGCAGCCGCAGCTCGCAGGTGGAGCTGGCGCCGATGGGCAGCTCGAGGATGCGCGAGACGAACAGCTCCTGGTCGTCCTCGATCACCAGGAAGCGCCAGGTGCCGTGGGCGCGGACCTCCTCGACGCTGTAGCCGCTGAGCGTGGTGATCGACTCGGTGATCCACTCGAGCGAGGGGGTGTCGTCCGCTGCGCGCAGCACCGAGTAGGCGACGTCCGTCACCACCGAGGTGACCTGACGATAACGGGTCTCGCTGGCGCACAGCTCGCGCTGGGCGTGCTGGCGCACGCGCAGGTTGGAGAGGGTCTCGGCGACGAGCTGGAGCGTCTGCGCCTCGTCGTTGGTCCAGACCCGGTGCGCGAGACACTCGAGTTCGAGCAACGCCGGGCGCTGGTCGGTGTCGAGCAGCGGCGCGACGAGCAGCGCGCGGATGCCGCGGTGCTCGAGCAGCTGGCGCTCGAATTCGACCCCGAGCGCCTGGTGTTCGCGCGCGGGCAGGCTGACCGGGCGCCGTGCCTGGTGTTCGGGAACGAAGCCGGCGGGCAGTGGCGTGGGATGGTACTGCGCTGCGGCGGCGATGCCGGAGCTGCGCCACTGCTGGAGGCAG
Organism: Marichromatium sp. AB32; assembly: GCF_003718675.1. NCBI lineage: Bacteria > Pseudomonadati > Pseudomonadota > Gammaproteobacteria > Chromatiales > Chromatiaceae > Marichromatium > Marichromatium sp. AB32. The sequence goes on along the minus strand of NZ_RHFJ01000045.1, from coordinate 10,035 downwards.
CGTGCGCGGGTGCCGCCCTCGGGGGCGTCCTCGAGGTGCGAGAGCAGACAGCGGTCGACCTCGAAGAAATGTCCGACACGATCGAGCGCCTGGGCGAGCGTGCAGGCGTCGGGCTGGTCGTGGCGGGATTCGGTGAACAGCGTCGAGAGTTCGGTGAGCAGTCCCTGGAGACGGAGCTGGCGGCGTAGCGCGCGCTGGGTCTGCTCGCGTTCGGTGACGTCGGTCACCAGGCCTTGGAAGTAGAGCACCTGCCCATCGGCGCCGCGCGCCACGCTGGTGTCCTCCTCGACCCAGTGCACCGAGCCGTCGGCCCAGATCACCCGATAGATCAGGTTGAAGGCCGCCTCGGTGGCGCTGAGATAGTCGCTGAAGCCCTGATCGACCCGGGCGCGGTCCTCGGGGTGGACCAGTTCGATGAACTGCAGCTCGCCGCTCTGCATGCGTTCGAGCGGATAGCCCCAGCGGCACACGTTGTGCGAGGCATAACTGATCGGCCAGCCGGGTTCGGGGCGCCAGCGAAAGGCTACCGTGGTGCTGGCGTCGACGACCTCGGCGGCGACCGCCAGCCGGGTGTTGGCGCTGATCAGCGCATCGCGCTGGGCGATCCGTTCGGTCTGGTCGATGATGCAGCAGACGCACTCGAAACGGTCGCTCTCGGGGATCGGCAGCCGGATCAGCACCAGGTCGGCGAGCAACGGGCAGGTCTCGCGGCCGCGCAGCGCGATCTCGCTGCAGCTGGCCTTGCCCTCGCGCAGCGCCCGCTGCAGCGCGCTCTGCAGGAAGGGCTGGTGTCTGGAGTGGGCGAGCAGCGTGAACAGCCGACGATCGAGCTTGAGCAGGTGCGAGGCCGCGCCGTTGTGATCGCCGATGCGCCCGTCCTCGGAGACCTGCAGCACCGGGATGGGCAGCTCGTAGTAAAAGCGCATGAAGCGGGTGCGCGCGATCTCGTTGAGGTGCTGGCTCTCGTGCAGTGCCTGCTGCTGGAGTTCGAGTTCGGCATGATAGATATGCAGCTCCTCGAGGAGCTGCTCGAGCCCGAGTCCGCCCTGATCGAGTTCGATCAACGCCGGGGTGAGGCGGCCATCGCGCAGGATCTGGCGGGCGCGCTCGCGCAACTGGCCGTGACTGGTGGTGGCGTCCTTGGGCGTCATCCGGGTCTCCGCGCGGTTGGGGCCTGGCGCGTGCGGGCACGGCGGCAGCGCCACCCTCTCCGTGAGGCCTCGTGGTGCCTGGGTTCGCGTGTTTCGACGGCCTCGGGGCGGCTTCGCCCCAGGAGCAGTAGCGCCATCTCTGTTGCTTCCTCCGCTGCCCGCTCGGGCGTGGCGACGATGGTGTCGCGGTCCTTCCCTGTTACCGGTCGTCTCGGCCCCAATGATCCGTCCAGCCGGCGTCGTGCCAGGGGTCGAGCACCATCACCGGTGTGTTCTTCCAGGCCAGCGCCCGCAGCCACGGCAATCGGCTGCGGGCCGCCAGCAGCGGCGGCAGCGGATGCAGGTCGCCGGCCTGTACTCGGTCGAGCGATATCGGTTCGTCGACGCGGACCCGGAGCGCTCCCGCGGGGTGGGCGAGGAGCAGCTGGCGCTGGTGTTGCGCGGGGCGCTCGTCCGTCGTCGAGGACAGTCGCAGCAGCTCGGCGATATGGGGCGCGCGGGTGCTGTCGGCCGGCTCCAGGGCGATCACCCGACGGCGCTCCAGGGCAAAGCCCAGCCGATTGGCATGAAACGATAACAGATCGATCCCCAGGGGCGTAGTCGTGCTCTGCGTTTTTTGGTTTTCCATGCGCTTAGGCCGACTCCTTCATGAAGTCGATGAACAAGCGCTCGAGATCGAGCACCGCCACCGTCCGTCCCTTGGCGGTGAACACCCCGGTGGTCACCCGAGCGAGCATCGAGGGCAGTGTCGGCGGTGGTTCGAGGATGTCGTGCCCGGCGATGTCGACGACATCGACCACGCGCTCGACCCGCAGTCCGCTGGTGATCTCACGTGTGCCGGCGAGCAGGATCGCCCCGCGCGTGGCCGGTGCCGGGGTGGGACGCCCGAGCAGGGTGGCGAGACAGAGCACCGAGGTGATCTCGCCGCGCACCGAGATCACCCCCTCGAGCGCCGGCGGGCAGCCGGGCACCGGGTGGATCGGCACCAACGGCAGGATCTCGGCGATGCGTGCGCCGGGCAGGGCGAAGCGCTGCTCGCCGAGCGCGAACACCACCAGCTTGACCAGGTCCTGCGACTCGCTCTCCGGCGCCGGATCGTCCTCCCCGGGGCGGGCGGCGAGCAGCACGCCGAGCGGATCGTCGTCCTGGGTCACGGTCGCGGCTCCGTGGCGACGGTGGCGCACTCGATGCGATTGCGCCCGTGCCGCTTGGCCTGGTAGAGGGCGCGGTCGGCGGCCTCCTGCAGGGTGGTGGGGTCGGTGAAGTCGGGGAAGGCGGCGAGCCCGGCGCTGAAGGTGCTGTGGAACTGCTGGCCGCCCTCGCCGGCGAAGGTCACCGCAGCGAAGCTCTGGCGCAGCGCGTCGAGCACCTGCATCGCGCGCTCGGCGCTGGCGCCGATCATCACCACGGCGAACTCCTCGCCGCCATAGCGTCCGACCACGTCGGAGTCGCGCATGCGCAGGCGCAGGGTGCGCCCGAGGGCCATCAGTACCTGATCGCCGACGTTGTGGCCGTGGCTGTCGTTGACCTGCTTGAAGTGGTCGATATCGATCATCGCAAAGCTCAACGGGGTGTTGCCGCGCAGCGCCGCGGCCACCGCGATCTCGAGGAGCTGGAGGATGGTGTTGTGGTTGAACAGCCCGGTGAGGCTGTCGCGCACCATCAGCGAGCGCAGGGTGCGCATGCGCTCGGCACGCAGCCGGATCTCGGCGACCAGCCGCTTGGGCGCGATCGGCTTGGTGAGGAAGCCGTCGGCGCCGGCGGCGAGCGCGCGGAACTGGCGCTCGGCGTCGGTCTCGGAGGAGATGTAGATGATCGGCAGGCCGACGTGCGCCGGCACCTGGCGCAGCACCTGGGCAAGCTCGGGTCCCGAGCACAGCGGCATGTAGAGATCGACCAGCATCAGGTCGGCCTGGAAGGTCTCGAGCTGCTGGAGCACCAGCGCCGGATTGTTGAGCACCCGGGTGACCATGCCCGCGGCCTCGAGGATCAGCGCATGGTACTGCGCCAGGTCGGGGTCGTCGTCGACGATGAGGATATGGAAGGGTTCGACCGGGGTGGTGTCGGTGATCAGATCGAGGATCTCGACCATCTCCACCGTCTTCACCGGCTTGGTGCAGTAGGCGCTGCCGCCGGCCTGCACGGCGTGCAGCCGGGCGCCGAAGTCCTCGCGGTTGGAGATGAAGATGGTCGGCACCGGCTGTCCGGTGAGCCGATTGATCTCGGCGAGCGCCTCGGGTCCGGCGTTGATCCCCTCGGGGAAGACCACGTCGAGGATCACCGCCGCCGGCGGCGTCTCGGCGACCGCCCGGTGGAGCCTGGCCAGCGAGGTGAAGGCGGTCACCCGGTAGCCGAAGCAGCCGAGCTGCATCGCCAGCTCGGCGACCACCTCGGGGTCGTCGTCGCAGACATAGATGGAGTGCTCGCCGCGACTGGTGGTGATGTCGCGACCGCTGCGTCGCGCCGGCAGCGCGACCTGGGCCGGCGGCTCCTGGGGCAGGCAGGGGCCGCGATCGATCTCGAGGTGTTCGAGCGCGTCGAGCTGGTGGGATAGGGTGTCGAGCAGCTCCTCGCCGAGCGCCTCGTAGCCGTCGAGCACCTGGCTGAGGTGCTGCTCGGCGTCGCGCGCGGCGGCCATCACCTCGGGGAAGCCGAAGGTCGCCCCCGAGCCCTTGAGGGTGTGAAAGAGTCGGTGGATCTCCTGCAGGTTGAGCCGGTCCGGGGGCTGTGCGGGATCGAGCCGCGAGACGCGCTCGCGCAGCTCGCCGAGCCGCTTCGGCAGCTGGGTGATGAAGGAGGCACGCAGTCGCGCCTTGCGCGTCTGGAGGTCTGCTGATTGCTGCTGCGTCATGCGCGTGGTCGCGGGCTGCTGCGTTGCGGCGGCGGTAATCACAGCCGGGCGACTGCCTGCAGCAGGGCCTCTTCCAGGGTCTCGTCCTTGCAGAGGTGGGCGCTGATGCCGGGGCGTTGATCCGAGGTCGCGCGCAGGTCGTCGCCGCTGAGCAGGATGAAGGGGATCGATACGCCTAATTTACGGATCTCGCCCTCGAGTTCCAAGCCATCGAGCAGCGGCATGTGCAGATCCGAGATCACGCAGTCGAAGGGGCTGGTGGCGGCCGCGATGCGCTCGAGCGCGGCGAGACCGTGCGCGACGATCTCGCAGCGGTGTCCGGCCTGCTCGAGGATGGCGGCGGTGAGTTCGCCGGTGAGGGTGTCGTCGTCGACGATCAGGATGTGCATGTGGTGGCGTCCTCGATAGTTCTTATGGTGGATGGCGCGCGAGGCTCATCCGATCAATCCTCGCAGGGTGTCGACCAGGCTCGACTGGGCGAAGTCGCCCTTGACGATATAGGCGTTGGCGCCGACCTCGATGCCGCGGCGTCGGTCGGCCTCGTCGGCGCGCGAGGTGACGATGACGATCGGGGTGGTGCGATAGTCGCTATTCTCGCGCAGCCGGGCGGTCAGGGAAAAGCCGTCGAGCCCCGGCATCTCGACATCGCTGACGACCGCGTCGAAGCGCTGTCGCTGCGCCTTGTCGAGCGCCTCGAGCCCGTCCTCGGCGAGGGTGACGCGATAGCCGCTGGACTCGAGCAGGTCGCGCTCGATCTCGCGGGTGTTGAGCGAGTCGTCGACCACCAGTACGTGGTGTGCCGAGGCCGGCGCGGTGGTCGCGTCGCGCGCCGGTGCGTCGGCCTCGAGCCGCGCGGCGGCGAGCAGCGCCGGGGCCTGGAGCACGCTCACCAGGGTCTCGTCGCCGGTGGTGACGAAACCGCCGACCAGCTCGCCGACCGGGGCGAGCGCGCGCATGTGCGCCGGCAGCGGCTTGATCACCATGTCGCGCTCGTCGACCAGACGATCGACGATCAGCCCGAGCTTGGCGCGCGCGGTGCCGATGACGATGATCAGCGGCGCCGGCGGTGAGGGCGCGCCGGTCTCGCGCTCGAGCCCCAGCAGCGCGCTCAGGGTGATGAGCGGCAGACAGGTGCCGTCGAGCGTCAGCGTCGGCTGTCCGGCGACCTGCAGGGTGGTGTCGAGCGCGACCCGGATCAGCCGCTCGACGTGCTGCGCGGTGAGCGCGAAGACGCGACCGCCGGCCTCGAACAGCAGCACCCGCATCAGCGCCAGCGACAGCGGCACCTTGAGCGTCAGCCGGGTGCCCTGGCCGGGCGTGTCGGTGACGGCGATGGTGCCGTGCAGCTCCTCGACCACGGTGCGCCTGACCACGTCCATGCCCACCCCGCGCCCCGAGACCTCGGTGACCAGCTCGCTGGTGCTGAAGCCGGGGCGGAAGATCAGCTCGGCGACCTGCGTCGGCTCCAGGGCGGCGGCCTGCTCCGGCTCGACCAGCCCCTGGCGCACCGCGCGCTCGAGGATGCGCGCGCGATCGAGTCCGCGCCCGTCGTCGCGGATGCCGATGGCCACCCCGGCGCCGTCCTTGCGCGCGCTGATCTCGATGCGTCCGAGCGCGGGCTTGCCGGCGCCACGGCGCGCCTCGGGCGACTCGATACCGTGATCGACGGCGTTGCTGAGCAGGTGCACCAGGGCATCGCCGAGACGCTCGACGATATGACGGTCGAGCTCGATCTCGCCGCCGCTGGCGTGACAGTCGACCTGCTTGCCGAGCGCCCGGCCCTGCTCGCGGGCGATCCGCGCGATCGGCTCGAACAGGGTTGCCAGCGGCAGCATGCGCAGCCCCAGGGCGCAATCGCCGAGCTCGCTGGTGAGCCGCTCCTGCTCCTGCACCAGATCGCGCAGCGCGCGGGTGAAGCGCTGTCGGCCGGCGACGTGCTCGGCCAGTGCCGGGTGGTCCTCGAGCAGTCGAGCAAGCTCGACGTCGAGCGCGCGGGCCTCGAGCAGGCGCTGGCGATAGCGCCCCTGGGTGGCGATCAGCTCGCCCATCAAGCGGATCAGCCCATCGAGCTTGTCGAGTCCGACGCGCACCGTCTCGGTCGGGCGCAGGTCGAGTCGCGGCGGCGTGCGCGCATCGCCGGGTGGTGGCGCCGCGGCGGGCGTCGGCTCGGGGGCGGGTGCGGCATGCGTCTGCGCCGCCGCGGCGGTGGGCGCGGCGTGCTCGAGCAGCCGCGCGAGCAGCGCCGGGTCGGGGTGTGCGGGCAGCCGCTCGGGGGTGGTGGCGGCGGCCACCAGGTCGCCGATGGCGTCGTGGCATTCGAGCAGGGTCGCGGCCAGCTCCGGCGAGGGCGCCAGGCGCGCCTCGCGCAGCGCCCCGAGCACGTCCTCGAGGGCGTGTGCGATCTCGGCGATCACCCCCAGCTTGAGCATCCGCGCCGAGCCCTTGATGGTGTGGGCGGCGCGGAAGGCGGCGTCGAGGTCGTCGCGTCCGAGCGGCTCGTCGCGCGCCATCGCCGAGAGCTGGGCCTCGAGCTCGCCGAGATGGCCGTGCGACTCGGTGACGAAGCGTTGCAGGAAGCGTTGCAGGTCGATGGCCATGCCCGTGGCGTCCGTCTCAGTCCGCGCCCTGGGCGGCGAGCCGCGCCAGGTGGCGCTCGCAGATCAACCGCAGGTCGCGCCGCGACAGCGCGCTCGGCAGCAGTGGGCGCGGCGCGCCGGGCGGCGGCTCGGCGGTGAGCAGGTTGCGGGCGATGCGGTACTCGCGCGCGGCGGGCGCGGCGGCGCCCTCGTCGCGATGCAGCTCGGCGAGCTGATAGTGCGCCCGCCAGCACTCGGGCTGGACATAGATGACGCGGGCCAGTTGCGTGCTCGCCGCCTGCGTGCGGCCCTGGCGCCGGGCGCAGCGCGCGCTGACGAGCAGCGCCTCGAGCGACCAGGGATCGCTGGCCAGGGCCTGTTCGCAGCTCGCCTGCGCCGCGGCGATCGCCCCGGTCTCGAACTCGAGCAGCGCGCGCAGCTCCAGTGCCGCCACCGAGCGGCGTTCGAGCGGGATCATGGCCAACCGGGTCAGCGCCTCGGTGTAGCGCTCGGCGCGCGCCAGCGCCAGCGCCTCGGTATAGCAGCGCGCCGGGTCGAGCGGTGGCGGCGGGCGGCGCACCGGGCGGGACGGGGCGAGGGCGCGCGCGGGCGGCGCGAGCGGGTCGTTGCTGAAATAGAAGATGCCGCGATGGACGTGCTGGCGCAGCAGTCCGATGTCGTTGGCGAGGGTCTCGGCGACGCCGACGATGAGGAAGCCGCCGGGGTTGAGCAGCCGCGCCAGCTGCGCGAGCACCTGGGCGCGGGTCGGCGGATCGAAATAGATCGAGACGTTGCGGTAGAAGATCACGTCCTGTCCCTGCAGCCCCGGCGGGTAGTCGCGGGCGAGCAGGTTGAGCGCGAGGAAGTCGACGCGCGCGCGGATGGCGGCGGCGAGCTGGTGCTGGCCGTTGTCGAGCCGGGTGAAGTGACGTGCGCGCAGTGCCGGGTCGAGGGCGCGGAAGGTGAAGGTGCCGTAGCGCCCGGCGCGGGCGCGCTCGAGCACCTCGGGGTCGAGGTCGCCGGCGCTGATGCGCACCGCGGCGGCGGCCTCGGCGCCGAGACGCTGCTCGAGGGCGATGGCGATCGAGTAGGGCTCCTCGCCGCTCGAACAGCCGGCCGAGAGGATGCGGATCGGCGTCTCCGGGGGCGCGCGGTCGCGCGCGCGCAGCGTCGGGATGAGGTGATCGGTGAGCAGCTCGAGGTGCTGCGCCTCGCGATAGAAGTAGGTCTCGTTGATCGTCAGCAGGCTGCCGAGCGCCATGAGTTCGGTCTCGTCGGCGCGCAGCCGGGCCAGATAGGCCGCGGGGCCGTCGCTCGCGGTGTGGGCGATGCGACGCGCCAGCGCCTCGCGCAGCGTCGTCTCGGAGGCGGCGTCGAAGTGCAGCCCGATCCGCTCCTTGATGAGCGTGCGCAGCGGGGAGAGATCGTTCACGACGGGGCGGGCGCGACGGCGCCGGTCAGGGCGCACAGGCGCGGCGGGATCTCGGCCAGGGTGAGGACCTCGGCGGCGGCGCCGGCGACGATCGCCTCGCGGTTCATGCCGAAGATCACCGAGCTGGCCTCGTCCTGGGCGATGGTCGGGGCCCCGGCGCGGCGCATCGCCAGCAGCCCGCGTGCGCCGTCGCGCCCCATCCCGGTGAGGATCACGCCGACGGCGCGCGCGCCGTAGTGCGCCGCCACCGACTCGAGCAGATGATCGCAGCTCGGGCGATAGATGTCGCCGGCGGCGCGCGGCGAGAGCTGGATGCGCTGCTCGTGGTCGACGCCGAGGTGCTGGCCGGGGTCGGCGATGTGGACCCGGCCCGGGCGCAGCGCCTCGCCGGGCTCGGCGACGGCCACCGGCAGCGGACAGAGCCCGTCGAGCCAGGCGGCCATCGCCTGGGCGAAGCCGTCGGCGATGTGCTGGGCGATGAGCAGCGGCGCGGGGAAGTCGGGCGGCAGCGCGGCGAGGATCTGGGCGAGCGCGTGGGGACCGCCGGTCGAGGCGGCGATGGCCACCACCCGGGCGCGGTGACGGTGCGGCTCGGGGGCCGTCGGGGCGAGGGCGGCGGGGGCCTGGGGGCGACGGATGTGGCGGATCACCGGTACCCCGGCGAGGGTGCGCAGCCGCTGCGCCAGGCGCGACGCGTCGCCGAGCGCCTCCTTGGAGAGGGCATCGAGCGCGCCGTAGGCCACCGCCGCCATGGCGTTGTCCGCGTCGGCCAGGTCCGAGACCACCAGGATCGGGGTGGCGCGCGTCGACATGATCTCGGCGATGGTCTCGAGCCCGCCCATCCCCGGCATCTGCAGGTCCATGGTGATGATGTCGGGCGCGAGCTCCTGGGTCAGACGCAGCGCCTCGCGGCCATTGCCGGTCTCGGCGCAGACCTCGAGACCGGCGGCGGCCTCGATCTGGGTGCGGATCAGCGCGCGCGCCAGCGGGCTGTCGTCGACCACCAGCACGCGGATCGGACGGGACGCGCTCATGCCGGATCCCGGGTGTCGGCGGCGGGGGCGGCGCCGAGCTCGAAGCGGTCGACGCGCTGGCCGAGATTGGTCGAGAGCTGGGTCATCTGCTGGGCGACCTGGGCGATGCGCTGCACCGACTGGGCGGTGTCGGCGCTGGCGGTGACGATCTCGCGCAGCGCCACCACCACCTGGTTGCTGGCGGTCTTCTGCTGCTGGGTCGAGAGGCTGATCTGTTGCGCCGAGCTGGTGGTCTCGCCGGCGGCCTCGACCAGCGAGCGGAGGATCTCGGAGCTGCGCGAGGAGGCTTCGAGACCCTCGGCGATGCCCTGGGAGCCTTTCTCGGAGTTGATCACCAGACGGTTGATGGCGTCCTGGATCTCGATGACCTTGTTGCTGATCTCGCTGGTCGAGTCGGTGACCGAGTCGGCCAGGCGGCGGATCTCGGCGGCGACCACGCCGAAGCGCTTGCCCGCCTCGCCCGCCGAGGAGGCCTCGAGCGCGGCGTTGAAGGCGATCAGCTTGGTCTGATCGGCGACGGTGTCGATGATCTCCATGACCTTGGAGATCTCCTTGGACTTGTGCCCGAGGGCGACGATCTCGGCGAGCGCGTGCTGGTTGTCGCGACGGATCTCCTCCATCTGCGCGGCCAGCTGCTGCATCGACTCGGCCCCCTGCAGGCTGTCGTCGTAGGTGCGCTTGGCGATCTCGGCCACCGAGCCGGAGTACTCGGCGATCTGGGTCGAGGAGGCCGACAGCTCCTCCATGGTCGAGGTGATCTCGGCGATCGAGGCCGACATCTCGCTGGAGGTCGCCGCCTGGCCCTCGACGGCGCCGGCGATCTCGCGCGCGGCCTCGTCGACGGCGCGCGCATCCTGCTCGACCTCGCCGACGAGACCGTGGAGATGACGGCGCATGCGCTCGCCGTCGTGACCGAGCGCGGCGAGCTCGTCGCGCCCGTCGATGGCGATCTCGTGGCTGAGGTCGCCGGCGGCGATCTGCTTGATGAGAT
>NZ_RHFJ01000044.1:0-27295 GCF_003718675.1 Marichromatium sp. AB32 | reverse complement strand
CGGGTTCGACGCGATCACCCCGATCCGGGTGCCGACCCGCTACCCGATGGGCTCCGAGCGCCATCTGGTGCAGGCGCTCATCGGTCGCGAGACCCCGGCGCGGGCACTCACCGCCCAGCTCGGCGTGGTGGTGCACAACCCGGCCACCGCCTTCGCGGTACACCAGGCGCTGCGTCTGGGCCAGCCGCTGATCGCGCGGGTCATCACCCTCAGCGGCGCGGCGATCGCGCGCCCGGCCAACCTGTGGGTGCCGCTCGGCACCCCGGTGGAAACGCTGATCGCGCACTGCGGCGGACTCACCGAGGAGGACGCCCGGCTGGTGAGCGGCGGGCCGATGATGGGCCAACCGCTACCCAGCCCCCAGGTGCCGACCACCAAGGGCTGCAACGCCATCCTCGCCCTCGGCGCCGCCGAGCGCGCGCCCGGTCGGACCATGCCCTGTACCCGCTGCGGACGCTGCGTCGAGGTCTGCCCCTGCGGTCTGGTGCCGCTGGAGCTGGGCGCGCACATCCGCGCCGGCGACCTCGAGGGCGCCGCCGAGCGCGGGCTCCACGACTGTCTCGGCTGCGGCTCCTGCGCCTACACCTGCCCCTCGCAACAGCCGCTGGCGCAGTACATCGCCCACGCCAAGGGCGAGCTGGCCGCGCGCGAGCGCGCCAGGCGCAAGCAGGCCGAGACCAAGGCACTGGCCGAGCGACGCACCGCGCGACTCGAGGCGATCAAGCGCGCCAAGCGCGAGGCGATGGCCAAGCGCAAGCGCGAGGCCGCGCGCAAGCAGGCCGAGCAGCAGACCGAGACGGAGCACTGAGACCATGCACATCGCACCCCCGGCGATCGCCGGCCCCTTCGTCCACGGCGGCGCGAGCATCGCCCGCGACATGCGTCTGGTGATGCTCGCGCTGCTGCCGGCCACCCTGTTCGGGCTGTGGCAGTTCGGCTGGCCGGCGCTGCTGCTGTTCGCCGTCACCCTCGCCACCGTGGTGGTCACCGAGGCACTCTGTCTGTGGATCGCCGGGCGCCCGCTGCGCCCCTTCCTCGGCGACGGCTCGGCGCTGCTCACCGGTTGGCTGCTCGCGCTCAGCCTGCCACCCTGGGCACCCTGGTGGATCGGGGTGATCGGCGGGGTGATCGCGATCCTGATCGCCAAGCAGGTGTTCGGCGGCATCGGTCAGAACCCCTTCAATCCGGCGATGGTGGCGCGGGTGGCGCTGCTGATCGCCTTCCCGGTGGAGATGACCAGCTTCATCACCCCCGCACCGCTCGGCAGCGACGCCGCCCCGGGGCTGGGCGAGGCGCTGGCCATCTTCCAGGGTGGCGCGCCGATCGACGCCTATAGTGGCGCCACCACGCTCGGCGTGGTGCGCACCGCACTCGATCAGGGCGAGGCGCTGGGCGGCATCCTCGGCGCGAGCTTCGCGCCGCTCAGCGCCGCGCTCGGCATCCACGGCGGCAGCCTCGGCGAGACCTCGGCGCTGTTGCTGCTGCTCGGCGGCCTCGGGCTGATCCTCACCCGGGTGATCGGCTGGCAGATCCCGGCGGCGATGCTCGGCACCCTCGCCCTGCTCGCCACGGTGATGCACCTCCACGACCCGACCCACTACCCCGACGCCACCTATCACCTGCTCGGCGGCGCCACCATGCTCGGTGCCTTCTTCATCGCCACCGACCCCACCACCTCGCCGGTGAGCGCGCGCGGGCGACTGATCTTCGGCGCCGGCTGCGGGCTGCTGGTCTATGTCATCCGCACCTGGGCGGGCTATCCCGAGGGGGTCGCCTTCGCGGTGCTGCTGATGAACGCCTGCACCCCGGTGATCGACCACTACGTCCGACCCCGCATCCACGGCCGTGACCGCCGCGGCCGTCCACTGGTCGGCGCCGAGAGCCCGGAGGCACGTCGATGAACACCCTCGCCGAACCCAGTTACCGCGCGCGCGTCGGCTATCAGGCCGGACTGCTCGGCGGTTTCGCCCTGCTCGCCGCGGCGTTGCTGGTGATGGGTGATATCGCCACCCGCGACACCATCGCCCTGCGCGAGGCCGAGGATCTCAAGGCGACCCTGACCCAGGTGATCCCGGCCGAGCTGCACGACAACGACCTGCTCGAGGCCACCGTCCCCCTGGTCGACGACGCCGGGCGCACGGTCACCGTCTATCGCGCGCTGCGCGACGGCACGGTCAGCGCGCTGGCCTTCCCGGTGGTGGGCAAGGGCTATGCCGGCGAGATCCGGTTGATGCTCGGCGTCGATCCCGAGGGACGCATCCTCGGGGTGCGGGTGATCGCCCACAGCGAGACCCCCGGTCTGGGCGACAAGATCGAGCTGGCCAAGGACGACTGGATCCTCGACTTCGACGGTCGCGCGCTCGGCGACCCGCCAGCGGCGCGCTGGGCGGTGGCCAAGGACGGCGGCGACTTCGACCAGTTCAGCGGCGCGACCATCACCCCGCGCGCGGTGGTGCGCGCGGTGCGCGCCGGGCTCGAGCGCTTCGCCGCCGAGCGCAGCCGGCTCATCGTCGCGCCCGACCGGCTCGACACCGCAGAGGAGTGACCCCGATGTCGCAACCGCAACCCACCGACTGGCGGCGTATCGCCGCCGACGGGATCTGGAACAACAACGTGGTGCTCGGACAGGCGCTCGCGCTCTGTCCGCTGCTGGCGGTCACCGCCACCGCCACCAACGGGCTCGGGCTGGGGCTGGCCAGTACCCTGGTGATGACCCTCTCCGGGGTGCTGGTGGCGCTGGTGCGCTCGCTGGTGACCCCGGAGGTCCGCATCCCGGTGTTCATCCTGGTGATCGCGGTGCTGGTCACCCTGGTCGACCTGGCGATGAACGCCTGGCTGCACGACCTGCACAAGGTGCTCGGGCTGTTCATCCCGCTGATCGTCACCAACTGCGCCATCCTCGGGCGCGCCGAGTCCTTCGCCTCGCGCAACCCGGTGCTGCCCTCGGCCTTCGACGGGCTGATGATGGGCATCGGTTTCACCCTGGTGCTGGTCGCGCTCGGCGCGGTGCGCGAGATCATCGGCAGCGCCACCCTGTTCGCCGACGCCTCGTTGTTGCTCGGCGAATCGATGGCCTTCCTCGAACTGACCCTGATCCCCGACTACCCCGGCTTCCTGCTCGCGATCCTGCCCCCCGGCGGCTTCCTCGCCCTCGGCTTCATGCTCGCGGGCAAGCGGTTGATCGATACCCGACGTGCCCGCATCCGCGCCCGTGGCGCAACCGCGGCACCGGTCTGAGCGAGAGCGAACGATGGCAGAGAAAAACAGCATGCGAATCGGCGTCGCCTATGCCAGCAAGGAGCAACGCGCCTGGCTGATGATCGAGGTGCCGGAGGAGACCACGGTGGGCGAGGCGATCGCGCGATCGGGGATGCTCGAACGCTTCCCCGAGATCGACCTGGAGATCAATCGGGTCGGGATCTTCGGCCGCTTCGTCACCCTCGAGCGGACACTCGCACCCGAGGAGCGGGTGGAGATCTATCGTCCGATCGACGCCGACCCCGAGACCATCGAACGACGCGACCGGGACTGAGCCGCGACCCTCATTGCATTTGCAAAGGGGACGGTGGCGGGCTATACCCCAAGCCGAGGCGGGCAAGGGTCCGTCAGCTACGGGAGCGCGGGAATGGACATCAGGAGATGGCGGATGGACGCACGACCGGGGATCACGGGGCGAGCACCATCCACACGCTGGCGCGGCACGCTCGGCCTCATCGCCCTGCTCGGTCTCGTCTGGCTGCCGGTCGCACCCGTCCTGGCCAACCCGCCGGCGGCAATCGCCTCCGCCGCCAACCCGCTGCGACCTCCCGATACCTCGAGCCCCAGGGCGACGCTGCAGAGCCTGCTGACCAACCTCGAGCGCGTCCACGCCATCGCCCTCGATCCGGCACGGCCACGACACGACACCCTGGTGCCGCTGCAACGGGCGGCGCGTACCCTCAACCTCAGCGAGATCCCCGAGCGCCTTGCCGCCAACATCGGCATCGAGCGCGCGCTGCTGCTCAAGGAGATCATCGACCGGGTCGGACTGCCGGCGCTCGCCGAGGTCCCGGACGCGCGCTCGGTCGAGCGGCACGACCTCACCCGCTGGCGCATCCCCAACACCGAGATCATTATCGCCCGGGTCGAGAGCGGGCCGCGCGCGGGCGAGTTCCTGTTCACCCCGGGGACGCTCGACCGTCTCGAGGACGACTATGACCGGGTGGCCGCGCTGCCCTACCTGCCCGAGGCCACCCCTGGACTCTACGACGCCTACATCTCCACCCCGGGGCGCGGACTCAGCCTCGACTGGGGGCGGACGCTGCCGGACTGGCTGACCCGGCAATGGCTCGGTCAGACCCTGTGGCAGTGGCTCGCCACCGGCGTCGCGCTTGGTCTCGGCGCGCTGCTCGCCAGCGCGCTGCTGCGCGCCGGTCGGCGCGCCGACCAGCGGCGCACGGACACCTCCAGGCGGGGTGGCACCATCCTCGCGCTCGGCGCGGTGGCGCTCCTGCTGCAGGGGCTCGAATACCTGATCGACGTCCAGATCAACCTCACCGGCGCGGTGGTGATCACCGTCAAACAGGGCTTCGTGCTGGTGCTCTACACCGTGCTCGCCTGGCTGGTGGCGTTGCTGCTCAACCAGAGCGCCGAGGCGATCATCCGCTCGCGCCGGCTGCGCCCGCGCGGCATCGACAGCCAACTGCTGCGGCTCGGCTTCCGCCTGCTGAGCATCATCGCCATCGCCGCACTGGTGATCGACGGCGCCCAACGCATCGGCCTGCCCGCCTATTCGGTGATCACCGGGCTCGGGGTCGGCGGCCTGGCGGTGGCGCTCGCCGCGCGCGAGACCCTCGCCAACCTGTTCGGCTCGCTGGCGATCATGTTCGACCGCCCCTTCCGCATCGGCGACTGGATCAAGATGGGGAACTACGAGGGCACGGTCGAGGACATCGGCTTTCGCAGCACCCGCATCCGCACCTTCTACGACTCGGTGCTGGCGGTGCCCAACGCCTACACCATGAATGCCACCATCGACAACATGGGCAAGCGCGACCACCGCCGCGTCTACACCACCATCGATCTGCGCTACGACACCCCGCCGGAGCGTGTCGAGGCCTTTCTCGAGGGTATCAAGGGGGTCATCCGCGCCAACCCGGCGACCCGCAAGGACGGTTTCCACGTGGTGGTGAGCGACCTCGGCGCACACGGCATCACGGTCATGCTCTATTTCTTCCTCACCGTGCCCGACTGGGCGACCGAGCTGGTCGAGCGCCAGCGCGTGTTGCTGGAGGTGGTGCGTCTGGCCGAGCAGCTCGGCGTCGCGTTCGCCTTCCCCACCCAGACGCTGGAGATCGACGCCACGCCCGAGCGGCCGCGCGCGCCGGCGACCCCACTGCCCGCCGAGCAGCTCGTCGAGATCGCCCGCGACTTCGGTCCCGGCGGACGGCAGGGCCGCCCGCGCGGGCTCGGGCTCCACACGCCCCCGCACGAGGAGACCTGACCCGCGGCGACCGCCGCCGCAAATTCGCAACATCCCTGTGCGAAGATGGAACGTTGGCATGTCGGCGCCGGTGGCGTCGACACGACTTCCCCAAGCATGAGGATCGATTCGATGACCGACAGCCTGACCCTGGTGCAGAAACAGCGCGCCCACCTGCAAGATGCCGTCGATGGGCTGGGACGGCTCGCGCTCACGGCACTGCGCCACTCGGTCGACTGTCTCGAGCAGCACGATCCGGCGCGCGCCGCGCAAATCATCGCCGACGACGCCGAGATCAACCAGCAGCGCCGCCTGCTCGAACAGGAATGCCTGGTGACCCTGGCCGCCTACAAGCCCGCCGGCGTCGATCTGCGCGCCGTCGGTGCGTGCATGGAGCTGGCCGGTGAACTCGAGCGCATCGGCGACTATGCTGCCGACGTCGCCCGTCTCCTCGTCAAGCGCGGCGCGACGCCCTTCCCCGCCGAGCCGGTGGCGGCGATCGGCGAGCTGGCGGGCACCGCAATCGCGATGCTCGAGGCCACCCTCGAGGTGTTCGCCGCCAACGGCGACGAGGCGCGCGCGCGCGCGTCGGTGGCCGCCGAGGAGCAGGTCGACCGCGACGAGCACGCCTTCATCGAGCAGGTGTTGGAGCGGATGCGCGAGGACCCCGAGTTCGCCGTCACCGGGACCCAGTTGCTGTGGATCGCCCACAACTACGAGCGGGTCGCCGACCGCGCGACCAATGTCGCCGAGCGCGCGATCTATGTCGCCTCGGGCAAGACCCCCGACCTGGATTGAGTGTGCGCGCGCCGGCGACTAGCGCGCCGGCAGCGTCAGCCCATCCTTGCCGGCGCGCTGCAGCTGGGCGCGCACCCGCTCGGCATCGGCCTTGTTGGCGTAGGGACCGAGACGCACCCGGTGATAGACCGCGCCGCTGTCGAGGGTGACGCGCTCGATCCGGCTGGAGAGGCCGAGCAGAGCGAGTTCGGCGCGCAGCGTCTCGGCATCGGCATTGCGCTTGAACGAGCCGGCCTGGACGACATAGCCGCCAGTGGCGGCGGGGCGCTCGAGGCTGGCCGATGGCGGCGGGGTCTGCGGCTGGGGCGGCGGCTCTGGCTGGGGACGAGGGGCCGGCGGCGGGGGTGGCGGGGCATCGGTCTCGATCTCGACCTCGGCGTCGCGCAACAGCGTGGGGAACTGGAAGTCGGGCTGCACCGGCACCGGACGCGAGGCCGGCGCCGCGCGCTCGCCGGTCTCCGCGCCCACCTCGGGCTCGGGCATCCAGTACAGGCTGGCGCCGAAGGCACCGAGCAGGGCCCCGAACAGGAACCACCAGACGCAGGAGCGCGACTGCTGGCGCTTCGGGCTGGGGCGGGTCGCGCCACTGCGTCGGTAGTCCCTGGTCATCTCACATGTTCTCCGGCGCGCTCACCCCGAGCAGCCCCAGACCGTTGCGCAGCACCTGACGCACGGCGAGGATCAGCTTGATCCGGGCATCGCGCAGCGCAGCGTCATCGACCAGGAACTGGTGGGCGTTGTAATAGGTGTGCAGCTCGTTGGCGAGATCGCGCAGATAGTGGGTGAGCTGATGCGGTTCGGCCTTGAGCGCGGCGCCCTCGACCACCTCCGGATAGCGCGCGATGGAGCGCAGCAGCGCCTGCTCCTGGGGCTCGACCAGGCGATCGAGATGGCTGGTGCCGGCGCTCGGCTCGATGACGATGCCGCGCTCGGCGGCCTGGCGCAGCACGCTGCAGATGCGGGCGTGGGCGTACTGGACGTAGTAGACCGGGTTGTCCGAGGACTCGGACTTGGCCAGGTCGAGATCGAAGTCGAGATGCTGCTCGCAGCGACGCATGACGTAGAAAAAGCGCGCCGCGTCGCGCCCGACCTCCTCGCGCAGCTGACGCAGGGTGACGAACTCGCCCGAGCGCGTCGACATCTGCGCCTTCTCGCCGCCGCGATAGAGGATGGCGAACTGCACCAGCAGCACCTCGAGACGGCTGGCATCGTCGCCGAGCGCCTCGAGCGCGGCCTTCACCCGCGGCACATAGCCGTGGTGGTCGGCGCCCCAGATGTCGATCACCCGCTCGAAGCCGCGCTCGAGCTTGTCCATGTGATAGGCGATGTCGGAGGCGAAGTAGGTGGTCTGGCCGTTGTCGCGCACCACCACCCGGTCCTTCTCGTCGCCGAAGTCGGTGGAGCGGAACCAGAGCGCGCCGTTCTGCTCGTAGACGTGCCCGGACGCGCGCAGCCGCTCGATGGCCTTGTTGACCGCACCGCTCTCGGTGAGCGTGCGCTCGGAGTACCACTCCTGATAGTCGACGCCGAAGCCGGCGAGATCGTCGCGGATGTCGTCGAGGATGGTGTTGAGCCCGAGCTCGAAGACGAAGCGATAGCGGTTGTCGCCGAGCAGACGCTTGGCCGCCGCGATCAGGTCGTCGATGTGCGCCTCCTTGTCACCGCCGCCGGCACCGTCGTCATCCGCCGCCACCCCGGCGAAGACCGCATCGGCGGCCACCCGGTAGGCGTCGCCGTGCTCGCGGTGCAGGGTCGCGGCGATGTCCCAGACGTAATCGCCCTTGTAGCCGTTGCTCGGGAAGGTCAGCTCCTCGCCGCAGAGCTCGAGATAGCGCAGCCACACCGATGTGCCGAGGATGTCCATCTGGCGACCGGCGTCGTTGACGTAGTACTCGCGGTGGACGTCGAAGCCGACCGCGGCGAGCAGATCGGCGACCACGCTGCCGTAGGCCGCGCCACGACCGTGACCGACGTGCAGCGGTCCGGTGGGATTGGCCGAGACGAACTCGACCTGCACCCGACGTCCGGCGCCGACCTGGCTGCGCCCGTAGTCGGGCCCGGCGGTCATGATCTGCGGCACCAGGGCGTGGTAGGCGGCCTCGGTGAGGAAGAAGTTGATGAAGCCGGGACCGGCGATCTCGACCCGCGCCACGGCGGCGGAGGCGGGCAGCGCCTCGACCAGTCGCTGCGCCAGGTCGCGCGGCTTGGTGCGCGCCTGCTTGGCCAGCACCATGGCGATATTGGTGGCGAAGTCGCCGTGGGCCGGATCCCTGGTGCGATCGAGCTGGGGCTCGGGCAGCGCCTCGAGCGCGAGGGTGCCGTCTGCGACGAGACGCCCGAGGGCGTCGCGGATGAGTTCGATGATGTCTTGCTTCATGCAGGCCTACGACCAGGCCGCGCCGCGCCGACGCAGGATCCGCACGACCCCTGGGACGGGGCCGGGACCGGCAATCGGCGGCGCAAGCCGCAATGGAGATGGAAAGTGCTCGGGCGCCGGATCGATCGGGCGGCAGCCCTGATCCCGTCTAAGCATACCCGAATCCGTCGCCACGAGGGAGACGCGACGCCGGGCGGCAGCGGCGCGAGCGGGGAATCCGCGCCTGCCCCCAAGGTACGGCGGACATGCCGGTCGAGCGGCGCTCGACGGTCATCTCCGGCGCAGCGACCTACACGCTTCGGTTTATAATGCTTCGCTCCATCGACAATCCAGCAACGCCCATGCCCATGTACCAGACCGACGACCTGCGCATCCGCGAAATCAAAGAAGTCCGCTCACCGAAGGCGTTGCACGAGGAGTTTCCGCTCTCCGAGGCCGCCTCGGCGACCGTCTATGGCACCCGTCACGCGATCCAGCGCATCCTCCACGGCGAGGACGATCGTCTGCTGGTGATCATCGGTCCCTGCTCGGTGCACGACCCCGACGCCGCGATCGAGTACGCCCGCAAGCTCAAGCCGCTGCGCGAGCGCTTCGCCGAGCAGTTGCAGGTGGTGATGCGGGTCTATTTCGAGAAGCCGCGCACCACCGTCGGCTGGAAGGGGCTGATCAACGACCCCGGACTCGACGGCAGCTTCGAGATCAACCAGGGGCTGGGCATCGCCCGTAAGCTGCTGCTCGATCTCAACGACATGGGCATGCCCGCCGGCACCGAGTTCCTCGACCTGATCAGCCCCCAGTACATCGCCGATCTGATCAGCTGGGGCGCGATCGGCGCGCGCACCACCGAGAGCCAGGGCCATCGCGAGCTGACCTCCGGGCTGTCCTGCCCGGTCGGCTTCAAGAACGCCACCAACGGTGACGTCAAGGTGGCGATCGACGCCATCCACGCCGCCGCACGTCCCCATGTGTTCATGTCGGTGACCAAGGAGGGACGCTCGGCGATCTTCAGCACCACCGGCAACGTCGACACCCATGTCATCCTGCGCGGCGGCCAGCGTCCGAACTACGACACCGAGAGCGTGCACATCGCCGCCGACCAGATCGTCGAGTCCGGGCTGACGCCGAAGGTCATGATCGACTGCAGCCACGCCAACAGCCGCAAGAAGCCGGAGAAGCAGGTGCGCGTCTGTCAGGACGTGGCCGGACAGGTGGCGCGCGGCGAGCAGTGCATCATCGGCGCGATGATCGAGGGCAACCTGGTCGCCGGGCGGCAGAACCTCGGTGACGGCAAGGGGTTGGTCCACGGCCAGAGCATCACCGACGCCTGTGTCGGCTGGGACGACACCGAGCCCATGCTCCAGGCACTGGCCGACGCCGTGGAGCAGCGCCGCGCCGCCCGCGCCCGCGGGCGCGACTGAGACCGCCGGCCTCTCACGCGCGCCGGGGATCCCGACTAAGCTCGGACATGGCGGGGCACTGAGCCCCGCCATGTGATTCCAGCGGAGGGAGGATCAAGCATGAAAGGCGCCATCGCGCTGCTCTGCGCGGTCGCGGCCCTCGACGCCCAGGCCGAGCTGTATCGTTGCGTCGACGCCGCCGGTCATACCAGTTACCAGCAAACGCCCTGTGACGCCGCAAGTTCGGGGGGCAGCATCGAGCTCGACACCCGCAGCCCCGACGGCAACGCCCGCGCCGCCAACGACCCGAGGATGTCGGTCGGCAGCCAGCTCGAACGGCTCGCCCCACCCCCGACCGAGCGCACTTCCACCGACGCGCCGCGCAAGACATCAACCCCCACGGCAGTGGATCGGGCCAAATGCGCCCGTCACCGTGCCCAGGTCGCGCGCTGGGAACAGGCCGCCCGCGCCACCTACCGCGACCGCAGCGAACAGCACTACCGCGAGCAGATGCTCGAACACCACCGCGCCCAGGTCGAGCGGTATTGCGGCCCCTGAGGACGGGCTGCCAGCCGCCAGCCGCCAGCCGCCAGCCGCCAGCCGCCGGGAGATATTGAACCGCAAAGTCCCAAAGGACGCGAAGAGAGCGACCAGCCTTCAGCAAACAGCCTCCGGTGTCGGCGTACGGTCAACCGCGACGCGACGAGACAACCCAGTCCCCTCACTGGAGGCTGGCAGCTGGAAGCCTTCCTTCATCTTCGCGCTCTTGGCGCCTTTGCGGTTCGAATCAGCTTCCAGCGATCAGCCTCCAGTCGGCGAGGCTGGTGTGCATGATCGGCGATTGACGAGCAAGACAGCATCTTGGCGGTTCAATGAAGATTGAACCGCCAAGACACAAAGGACGCGAAGAGAGCGACCAGCCTTCAGCAAACAGTCTCCGGTGTCGGCGTACGGTCAACCGCGACGCGACGAGACAACCCAGTCCCCTCACTGGAGGCTGGCAACTGGCGACTGAAGGCTGGGCGCTGATCGCTCCCCCCGCGATGGGCACGCTGCGCTTTGCCCATCCTACGATGATGGCGCCTGGTGTTCGTGGCGACGGTGAGGAAAAACGCCCGCTGGCGGCTGACGGCTGGCGGCTGACGGCTGGCGGCTGGCGGCTGGTAGCTGACGGCTGATCGCTGAACCTCAGAGCCGCCCCAGATAACGCTCGCCGCCAAGACGCGAGGACTGGTCGATGATCCAGTCGGCGCGGCGGCGCAACCGCTCCGAGGGGCGGTCGAGACGGTAGTGACCGGGGGCAGGCAGCACGCCGATGAGCAGCGCCGACTCCTCCAGCGTCAGGGTGCGCGCCGGGTGGCCGAAGTAGCGCACGCTGGCCGCCCCGGCGCCATAGGTGCTGGGGCTGAACTGGATGATGTTGAGATAGACCTCGAGGATGCGCTCCTTCGACCACAGCACCTCGAGCAACAAGGTGAACCAGGCCTCGATCGCCTTGCGCCCCCAGCCCTGCCCCGGCCACAGGAAGAGGTTCTTGGCCGTCTGCTGGGTGATGGTGCTGGCGCCGCGCAACGCGCCGCCCTGGCGATGGGCGGCGAGGGCGTGACGGATCTCGATCAGGTCGAAGCCGAGATGGGTCGGAAAGCGCTGATCCTCTCCACTGATCGCCGCCAGTCGCAGCGGCGGCGGGAGCTCGCTCCAGGGCACCCAGCAATGATGGTAATAGGGCGGTGACTGATCGAGTCGCCACAGGTTGTAGGCGTGCTGGAGCATGAACGCCGAGGCCGGCGGATCGACCCAGCGCAGCGCCCCGACGAGCAGCGCCGAGCCGAGCACGCCGGTGACGACCAGCACCAGCAACCCGCGACCGCAGCGGCGCAGCCAGCAGCACGCCCGCCCGGGCATGCTCCGGAGCCGCGACGGCGGCGACCCGGGCGCCTCGGCCGCGGCGCTCGCCATGCCCGGCCCGGGGGCGTCGACCGCGCCGGCCTCCCGCCGCTCCTGCTCGCTCATCGTCGCGGTGTCGCACCCATGCGCGTGCTCAGCCCGCCAGCCCCCGGGTCTGCAGCGCGCGGATCTGGTCGCGCACCGCCGCCGCCTGCTCGAACTCCAGGTCCTTGGCGTGCTGGTACATGGTCTTCTCCAGCGTCTTGATCCGCTTGGCCAGCTGCTGCGGGGTGAGCGCGGCGTACTCGGCCACCTCGTCGGCCACCGCGGCATAGTCACGCGCCGGCAGCGGCGCGCCCGGAGTGGCCGCCTCCATGATGTCGGCCACCGCCTTGCGGATGGTCTGCGGGGTGATGCCGTTGGCGGCGTTGGCGGCGAGCTGCTTGGCGCGGCGGCGCTCGGTCTCGTCGATCGCCCGGCGCATCGAGGCGGTGACGCTGTCGGCGTAGAGGATCGCCTTGCCGTTGGCATTGCGCGCGGCGCGACCGATGGTCTGGATCAGCGAATCGGTCGAGCGCAGGAACCCTTCCTTGTCGGCGTCGAGGACGGCGACCAGCGAGACCTCGGGCATGTCCAGCCCCTCGCGCAGCAGGTTGATGCCGACCAGCACGTCGAAGGCGCCGAGCCGCAGATCGCGGATGATCTCGACGCGCTCGACGGTATCGATGTCGGAGTGCAGATAGCGCACCCGCACCTCGTGCTCGGTGAGGTAATCGGTGAGGTCCTCGGCCATGCGCTTGGTGAGGGTGGTCACCAGCACGCGTTCGTCGACCGCGACCCGGGCGTGGATCTCGGAGAGCAGGTCGTCGACCTGGGTCAGCGCCGGGCGCACCTCGAGCTCGGGGTCGACCAGCCCGGTGGGACGCACCACCTGCTCGACGACCACGCCCGAGTGCTCCAGCTCGAAGGCGCGCGGGGTGGCCGAGACATAGATGGTCTGCGGCTGGCGCGCGCGAAACTCCTCGAAGCGCAGCGGCCGGTTGTCGAGCGCCGAGGGCAGGCGGAAGCCGTAGTCGACCAGGTTCTCCTTGCGCGAGCGATCACCCCGGTACATGCCGCCGAGCTGGGGCACGGTGACATGGCTCTCGTCGATCACCACCAGGGCGTCGTGCGGCAGGTAGTCGTAGAGGGTCGGCGGCGGCTCGCCGGGGGCGCGCCCGGAGAGATAGCGACTGTAGTTCTCGATGCCCTGGCAGTAGCCGACCTCGACCATCATCTCCAGGTCGAACTGGGTGCGCTGTTCGAGCCGCTGCGCCTCGACCAGCTTGCCCTGCTCGCGCAGCACCGCGAGGCGCTCGCGCAGCTCCGGCTTGATCTGCTCGACGGCCTGGAGGATGGTCTCGCGCGGCGTGGCGTAGTGGGTCTTGGGGTAGACGGTGTAGCGCGCCACCTGCTGGCGCACCGCGCCGGTGAGCGGGTCGAACAGCGACAGCGACTCGATCTCGTCGTCGAACAGCTCCACCCGCACCGCCTCGTCGTCGGACTCGGCCGGATAGATATCGATCACGTCGCCGCGCACCCGGTAGCAGCCGCGCTGCAGCTCGACCTCGTTGCGCTGGTACTGCAGGTCGGCGAGACGACGCAGGATGGCGCGCTGATCGACCAGATCGCCGCGCTTGAGCAGCAGCACCATCTTCAGATAGGCGCTCGGGTCACCGAGCCCGTAGATCGACGAGACGGTGGCGACGATCACCACATCGCGCCGCTCCAGCAGCGCCTTGGTCGCCGACAGCCGCATCTGCTCGACGTGCTCGTTGATCGCCGCGTCCTTCTCGATATAGGTATCCGTGGCCGGGACATAGGCCTCGGGCTGGTAGTAGTCGTAGTAGGAGACGAAGTACTCGACGGCGTTGTGCGGGAAGAACTCGCGCATCTCGCCGTAGAGCTGGGCGGCGAGGGTCTTGTTCGGCGCCAGTACCAGGGTCGGGCGCTGCACCCGGTCGATGACGTTGGCGATGGTGAAGGTCTTGCCCGAACCGGTCACCCCGAGAAGGGTCTGCCCGGCCTCGCCGTCCTCGAGGCCGGCGACCAGGCGTTCGATGGCTGCTGGCTGATCGCCCGCGGGTGCGAACCGGGCTTCGAGCTGGAAAGGTCTGGCGGACATGCAAGGGGCCTCGTCTGCTGATGGCGACGGCACCCCGCAGCGACCGCGATCCACGGCCATCGCGCGAGATGCCGGGCGTCCGGCGTTTCGCTATTATTGGCAGTTGCAACAATCAAATCCAGCCACCCCAGGACCCCAGAGATCATCGCTGATGAGCACCAAACTCGCCGCCCGCGTCCAGGCCGTCAAGCCGTCTGCCACACTCGCCATCACCGCCCGCGCCAATGCGCTGCGCGCCGAGGGCAAGGACGTGATCGGACTCGGTGCCGGTGAACCCGACTTCGACACCCCCGAACACATCAAGGCCGCCGCCATCGCCGCGATCGAGAACGGCTTCACCAAGTACACCGCCGTCGACGGCACCGCCGGGCTCAAGCAGGCGATCATCGACAAGTTCAAGCGCGACAACGGGTTCGACTTCACCGCCGAGCAGATCCTGGTCTCCTGCGGCGGTAAGCAGAGCTTCTTCAACCTCGCCCAGGCGCTGCTCGATCCGGGCGACGAGGTGGTGATCCCCGCCCCCTACTGGGTCTCCTACCCCGACATGTCGCTGCTCGCCGGTGCCGCCCCGGTGTTCATCCACGCCGCCGCCGACCAGTCGTTCAAGATCACCCCGGCGCAGCTGCGCGCGGCGATGACCGAGCAGACCCGGCTGGTGGTCATCAACAGCCCCTCCAACCCCACCGGCATGGCCTACAGCCGCGACGAGCTCGAGGCCCTCGGCGAGGTGCTGCGTGACTTCCCGCGCGCGGTGATCGCCAGCGACGACATGTACGAGCACATCCGCTGGAGCGATGCGCCCTTCGTCAACATCCTCAACGCCTGCCCCGACCTTGCCCCGCGCACCCTGGTGCTCAACGGCGTCTCCAAGGCCTACTCGATGACCGGCTGGCGCATCGGCTACGCCGCCGGTCCGGTCGACATCATCAAGGCGATGAAGAAGGTGCAGTCGCAGAGCACATCCAACCCGGCCTCGATCTCGCAGGCCGCCGCCCAGGCCGCGCTCGAAGGCCCGCAGGCGTGCATCGGCGAGATGCTCGTCGCCTTCAAGGCGCGTCACGACCTGGTCGTCGAGCGGCTCAACGCGATCGAGGGCATCGAGTGCCTGCCCACCGACGGCACCTTCTATGTCTTCCCCAAGGTGCAGGGGCTGATCGATCGCATGCCCAACATCAACACCGACCTCGAGCTGGCCGAGTTCCTGATCGAGACCGCCGGCGTCGCCCTGGTGCCCGGCACCGCCTTCGGCCTGCCCGGCTACGTCCGACTGTCGATCGCCACCAGCCGCGAGAACCTGGAACAGGCGCTCGAGCGTATCGCCAACGCCTGCGCCGGCTGAGACCCGCCCCGGCGTCCCGTCCGCCGGGGCGCCGAGTCATCGGTCAGAGGCAAGCGAAAACGGCATGCGATCGAACACAGCAATCGAATCCATGCTTGACGCATCAGCGCATCCCCACTAACATTATCGGCTCAAGACATTCCCTGGTAGCTCAGTCGGTAGAGCGGGTGACTGTTAATCACTAGGTCGGCGGTTCGAGCCCGTCCCAGGGAGCCAAATACGAAAAAGGGCTGATCCTCACGGATCAGCCCTTTTTTCTTGTCTGTCCGTCGGTCTCGCCCCGCTCAGAGCAACAGCAGGGCCGTCGACATCCCCACCAGATAGGCCGGCCAGTAGCCGATGCGGGCGAGACGATCGAGCCGCTCGGCCTCGCGCTCGCGCTTCTGGTGCTGCCAGATCCGCAACTGCACGTTGACCAGGATCACCGCCCCGGTGATCACGAAGGTGCCGGCGATGAAGGCATCGACCGCGGTGAGATAGCCCAGCCTCGGCAGGTCGTTGCCCAGGGTGAAGTTGAAGGCGATCAGCAACAGCAGCACGGTGATGCCGATGTCGATACGCTTCATGTAGTCCTTGAGGCGGAAGGTGCTCCACGAGACCACCAAGATGATCAGCATCGGCACGAAGATGCGCACCACGTAATAGAGCAGGTGACGGTTGGCCTGGAAGCCGAGCGAGAAGCGCGAGTAACCGAGTCCGTCGGCACCGGTGACGGTGTCGACCACCGCCGCCGAATCGAACACCTGCCATTCCTCCTCGCCGAGCTGGTCGCCGACCCCGATATGCTCGGGCAGAAGCTCGAAGACGAACAGCGAGTCGGGGAGCAAGGACTCCGCCCGGATGTAGAACGACTGGCTGTCGAAGGGGAAATCGCGGAAATCGAAGTCCGGGGCCTGGAACACCGCCGTTGCGCGCTCGATATAGTGCACCTCGCCATCGGGGTAGAGGCGTATCCCCTGGCGGCTCAGGTCGTGCCGCCCCTGCTGATTGGCCAGGAACATCCCCGGCCACACCACCCCCTGCGCCTGTAACCTCTCCATCGTCTTGGCAAAGGTCAGCATGCGAAACGGCGGCGCCCCGGGCGTCGGCTCATAGGCCAGCGCCGGCTCACGATAACGTACCCGCAGGGTATAGACGGCGGAGAAGTTCTCGGCCTTCTGGTCGATCCCGACGATCTGGTCCAGCGTCACCCCGATCCGCACCACGGTCGGCCCGTCGGCTCCCTCCCCGGCCACGACCCAACCCGACAGCAACAGCAGACACAGCAGCAGCAACAGGCGATGCATCGGCACGACCTCGGGCGACGGGAGTCAACCTGGAGGATAGCGGCTCGCCGGGATCGTACACAAGACGAGCCGCCAAGGGATTGGACCGCAAAGACGCGAAGGACGCCAAGCAAAAACAGTTGATTGGGTTGCAGCGACCAGTACGGCTGAATGCAATGCCCACTGGAGGCCGGCGATTGGAAGCCGATCGTCTTCTTTGCGCGCTTCGCGTCTTTGCGGTTCGATTCGGCTGGTCGCTAACGGCCGGCGCCCGGGATCAGTCCCCGAGGTCGCCCCACAGCCCCTGGATCAGCGCGATGGCGGCCAGGGGAGCGGTCTCGGTGCGGAGGATGCGGGGACCGAGACGCACGCCGGTGAAGCCCTGAGCGCGGGCCTGATTGATCTCGCGCTCGCTCAGACCGCCTTCGGGACCGATCAACAGGGTGACGCCGGTCTCGGGCGGGGTGAGTGCGGTGAGCGCGCGCTCGGCGCGAGGATCGAGGATGAGACCGCCGGGCCAGCCGGCGGGGAGCCAGTCGGGCAGCGCCTGCAGGTCGTCGAGCCGGGGCAGGCGGCGACGACCGCTCTGCTCGCAGGCGCTGACGATCACCCCGCGCCAGTGGTCGAGACGACGCGCCAGCCGCGCCCCGTCGAGCCGCACCACGCTGCGCTCGGTACGCAGCGGGGTGATGCGGGTGACGCCAAGCTCCACGGCCTTCTGCAACGCGAAGTCCATGCGCTCACCCTTGGAGACGCCGAGGGCGAGATGGATCTCGAGCCGGGGCGCGGGCTCGACGGGACCAGGCGCGCCGAGGCGCACCTGCACGCCCTCGCGCCCGCTGTGGGTGATGGTGGCGGGGAAGTCGTGACCGCT
Source organism: Marichromatium sp. AB32 (assembly GCF_003718675.1). Lineage (NCBI taxonomy): Bacteria > Pseudomonadati > Pseudomonadota > Gammaproteobacteria > Chromatiales > Chromatiaceae > Marichromatium > Marichromatium sp. AB32. The sequence goes on along the minus strand of NZ_RHFJ01000044.1, from coordinate 9,733 downwards.
GCCGTCGAAGAGCACCACCTCGGCCCCGGGGCCGAGGCGCAGCACCTGCGCCAGATGACGCGCGGGACCGCTGGGCAGGGCGCAGTCGGCGCCGTCGGTCAGCGGCTGGTCGACATGGACGCGAGGGATGCGCACGGCTCAGCCCCCGTGATCACGCCCACCGGCCAGACGCCAGCCGGCGAAGGCCAGGGCCAGCCAGCCGCCGAGCAGCAGCATACCGCCGATCGGGGTGACCATGCCCAGCCCCCGCACCCCGCTGAGCACCAGCGCGAACAGGCTGCCGCTGAACAGGGCGATGCCGGCGAGAAACAGCCAGGCGGCGAGAGCGACGCCAGCGGCGCGCGGGCGCGCCACCAGCAAGGCGCCACAGACCAGGATCGCCAGGGCGTGGGTGGCGAGATAGTCGGCGGCGGTGTGCCAGTTGGCCAGCATGCGCGGCTCGACCCGGCCATCGAGTCCGTGCGCGCCGAAGGCGCCGAGCGCCACGCTCGTCAGCCCGCAGAGCGCGCCGACGACCAGCCAGGGTCGTGCCGGATGCATCATCGATCCCCCTCGTTATCCACCGATCTCAGTCGCGCGGCTTGCGATTCGGGCGCGGCCGCCACTCCTTCTCGCCGGGCGCGCCACGACGCACCGGCGTGCGCTCGCCGCGCTGCCGCCCGGGCACGAACTTGCCGGGACGCGGCTTGCCCGGACGCCCCTCGCGCACCGGTGCGGCGGTGCCACGGCGCGGCTCGCCCTCGCTCTGATCGAGCGCCGAGATGCGCAGGGCCTGACCACGGACATAGACCCGCTTGAGGTGCTGGAAGACCTCGCGCGGCATGCCCTTGGGCAGGTCGACCACCGAGTGATCGTCCTGGATGTCGATGCGGCCGATGAAGCGGCCCTCCAGCCCGGCCTCGTTGGCGATGGCGCCGACGATCTCGCGCGGGGTGGCGCCATGCTGATGACCGACCTCGATGCGGTAGTGCTCGAGATCGCCCTGCGGCGGCCGGCCGGCGTCGTGGTCGCGCTCGCGACGCGGGCGACGCTCGCCGCGATCACCGCGCTCGGGACGAGCGCCCCGCTCGAGACGCGGACCGCGGTCATGACGCTCGCGCGACGGGCGCGGCCGCGGCAGCTCCTCCTGGATCTCCAGCGGACGCTCGCGCTGGTTGAGATAGGCGAGCGCCGCGGCGAGGTCGTGCATCTCGACCTCCAGCTCGGTGTTGAGCCGCGACAGCAGGCGATAGAAGAAATCGAGGTCCTGGCCGAGCGCCTCCTTGATCTCGGCGGTGAAGCGATCGATACGCGACTCGCTGAGATCGGCCGCCGAGGGCGGCTCCATCGCCGGCACGCTGCGGCGGATGGTGCGCTCGATGGCGCGCAGCAGCCCGCGCTCGCGCGGCTCGACCAGCAGCAGCGCGCGACCGGCGCGACCGGCACGGCCGGTGCGGCCGATACGGTGGACATAGGCCGAGGGGTCGGTGGGGATGTCGAAGTTGACGACATGGCTGATGCGCTCGACATCGAGTCCGCGCGCGGCCACGTCGGTGGCGACCAGGATATCGAGCTGGCGCTGCTTGAGCCGCTCGATGGTGCGCTCGCGCATCTCCTGGTTCATGTCGCCGTTGAGCGCCTCGGCGGCGAACCCATGGGCCTTGAGCTTGTCTGCCAGTTCGGTGGTGCCGTGCTTGGTGCGCACGAAGACCACCATGCCGTCGAACTCCTCGATCTCGAGGATGCGGGTGAGCACATCGAGCTTGTGGAAGCGGGTGACCACGCAGTGGTGCTGATCGATGGTGTCGACCGTCTCCGAGTCGGCCGCCACCTGCACCAGCATGGGATCGCGCAGCCGCTTCTCGGCCACCTGACGGATGGCGCGCGGCATGGTCGCCGAGAACAGCGCCACCTGCCGCTCCTCCGGCGCCTGCTCGAAGATCCAGTCGATGTCCTCGGCGAAGCCCATGTTGAGCATCTCGTCGGCCTCGTCGAGCACCAGGGCGCGGATCCCGGCGAGCGACATGGTGCCGCGACGGATGTGGTCCATCACCCGACCCGGGGTGCCGACGATCACCTGCGGCTTGCGCTTGAGCTGGCTGATCTGCAGCCCGTAGCTCTGACCGCCATAGATCGGCAGCACCAGGAAGCCGGGCAGGTGCGCGGCGTACTCCTGGAAGGCCTCGGCGACCTGCAGCGCGAGCTCGCGGGTCGGCGCCAGCACCAGGATCTGCGGTCCCCCGGCATCGAGATCGAGACGGCTCAACAGCGGCAGGGCGAAGGCCGCGGTCTTGCCGGTGCCGGTCTGGGCCTGACCGAGCAGGTCACGCCCGGCGAGCAGGTGCGGGATACATTGGCTTTGAACCGGGGTGGGGGACTCATAGCCGAGATCACCAACGGCCTGGGTGACGGCGGGGGAGAGACCGAGATCGGCGAAACCGGTGCTCGTGTCAGGGGTATCCATGGTGGAGCCTCGAAGGGGAGAGAGAAAGGCGCGCTTGCAAAGAAGGCCGGGATGGCCTGCCGGAGATCGCGAGGAAACTGTTTATTATTGAACTATGTGCGTGCAACTGCAAGTGATTTCACCTTTTCCATACACCATCACCGCCACCGCAAGGGTTGCGATTTTGCCTTGTCGCCACTCCATGCCGCGCCTACATTGGGTTAAACCTTAATATTTCGATAAGGAATTCATCATGACCAAATCCACCAAGCAGCCGGGAAGCGCCGTCCCCAGCCGCCGTCTCAGCCGTCTCTGGCACCTCGGTCGTGCGACCACCGACCTGGCCGCCGGCGTCGGCGTCAAGGGGATGTTCGAGCTGGCGCGCAGTCGCAACAGCGGCGAGCCGGCGCGCATCCAGCTCTCGCCCGAGCACACCCGCCGCTTCACCGAGCGGCTGGCGCGGATGCGCGGTGCGGTGATGAAGATGGGCCAACTGATGTCGATGGAAGGCTCGGACATCTTCACCCCGGAGGCCGCCGAGATCATGAGTGCGCTGCGCGAGCGCGCCGAACCGATGCCGATGAGTCAGCTCAGCCAGGTGCTCGAGCGCGAGTACGGGGCGGACTGGGACAAGCGCTTCAGCCGCTTCGAGTTCAAGCCGATCGCCGCCGCCTCGATCGGCCAGGTGCACCGCGCCGAGACCCGCGACGGTCGCCGTCTGGCGCTGAAGATCCAGTTCCCCGGGGTGCGCGACAGCATCGACAGCGACATCGACAACCTCGCCCTGCTCGGCCAGACCTTCGGCATGGCCCCCAAGGGCATCGACATCAAGCCCTTTCTCGAGGAGGCGCGCCGCCAGCTCCATCGCGAGGCCGACTACGACGCCGAGGCCGAGGCCCTCGAGCGCTATCGCGCGCGACTCGGCGACGACCCCGACTTCCTGGTCCCGGCGGTGCATCGCGACCTCACCACCCGCAACGTGCTGGCGATGGACTTCGTCGACGGCGTACCGGTCGACCGCCTCGCCGGCGCCGACTACCGCCGCGCCGCGCGCGATCGCGCCGCCACCGCGCTGATGCGCCTGACCCTGCGCGAGCTGTTCGAGTTCGGCCTGGTGCAGACCGACCCCAACTTCGGCAACTATCTCTACGACGCCGACAGCGGCCGTATCGCCCTGCTCGACTTCGGCGCCACCCACGGCGTCGCCCCCGAGCACGTCGCCGCGTTCCGCCGCCTGGCGCTCGCCACCATCGACAGCGATCGCGAGGGCATGCGCGAGGCCTCGGTCGCGCTCGGCTACATGGGCGCCGACGACCCGGTCGAGCACATCGGCACCATGCTCGACCTGCTGCAGCTCGCCGCCGAGCCGCTGAGCACCGATGACCACTACGACTTCGGCACCTCCGACCTGTTCGAGCGCGTCTACCGCCAGGGGCGCGAGCTGTTCCGCTCCGGCGCCTTCAGCACCGCCCCGGCGCCGGAGACGATGTTCCTGCACCGCAAGTTCATGGGCTCGTTCATGCTCTCGCGCCGACTGCGCGCGCGCGTCGATCTCGCCGCGATGGTCGAGGGCGTGATCCGGCCGCCGGCGCCCGCGGCGGCGGCCGCCTGAGCACCGCTCCGGCTCAGTCGGCGTCGCCCGGCCAGCGAGCGTGGCGCAGTACCGCCGCCACCAGCGCATCGATGTCCGGCGGCTTCTCCAGCAGCTCGGCCATACCGGCCTCGTTGGCCTGGGCGCAGGTCTCGGGCAGCAGCGCGACCGTCAGCCCCACCACCGGGATCCCGGGGAGACGCTCACGGCAGCGCCGCGCCAGCGTCAGACCATCGACCACCGGCATCCGCAGGTCGGTGAGGAGCAGCTGGTAATCGTCGTCGGTATCGAGTGCGGCGAGCGCCTGCTCGCCGTCGCCGACGCCGGTCACCCGCGCCCCCTCGCCCTCGAGGATCTCCTGGAGCACGCACAGAGTGATCTCGTTGTCCTCGGCGACCAGCAGCCGCAGACCCTGCAACGGGGAAAGGGATTGGGACTCCATGAGCGTGCCCTCCTTGCCTGATCGCCGAGCATTCAGCGCGCCAGTCGCGCCAGCCGGCGCTGATAGCGACGCATCACCCGCAGATGGATCGCCGCCTGGGTCCACAGATAGAGATACCAGGGCAGCGCCGGGGCATAGTCGTGGATCGCGGCCATGGTATAGCGGCCATCGAGCAGGGTATGGAACTCGAACCGCCCGCCGGTCTCGGCGCGGGCCAGCAATCCACCGTCGATGTGATAGACCCGCCGCTGTGCCGTGCTCATCGCCGCCGCCGGACGCAGCCGCAACAGTACCACCCGGGGCAGTCGCAGCCCGACCTCCCAACCGCCGTCGGCGCACTCGCGACTGGCCACCAGCGGCCAGCAGCAGCGTCCCAGCCAGCGGAAATAGTTGCCCGCCACCCAGGCCGCGTCCTGTCCCGGCGGCAGGATGATGCGCTGGATCGAGCGTACCCGGCTCGCCTCGCGCAGTTGCGCCCGGTCCTCGAGCTGGATCGGGCGGCGCGGGTTGGGCTGCAGGTGACGACCATCGGCGGCGAGCGACTGCGCCAGCGCCCGACGGAAGGCGAGGGCCGAGGGCGCGATCGCCCGTTGCAGCGCATTGTCACGTATTCGCAGCCGCTGCGGCAGACTCTCGACCACCGGCCCGACCAACGCGGGACTGGCCCCTGAGACCCGCCGCGCCACCCACGCGACCACCCCCAGCGGCAACCACGGCAGGGTGAACACCCAGCGTCGCACCCCCATCACCTCGGCGCACTGACGCACCATCTCGGCATGGCTCAACCACTCGGGACCACCGAGATCGAACACCCCGCGATAGTCCTCGGGGCGCTCCAGACACAGCAGGATGGCGCGCACCAGGTCGTCGAGGGCGATCGGGCGGGTCGGCGAGCGCGCCTCCGGCGGCAGCGCCAGCAGCGGCAGACGGCGCACCAGATCGACCAGCAGCCCGAGCCCGGAACCGCCCGGCCCCACCACCAGCCCGGCGCGCAGCACGCTCACCGGGGTGCCGTGAGCGGCGAGCGTCAGCTCCACCTCGCGCCGGCTCCACAGCAGCGGCGCGATCTCGAAGCCCTCGGGGATCAGCGCGCTGACGAAGACGATCTGACGCACTCCGCAGGCCGCCGCGGCGCGGGCGAAGTTGTCGGCAAGAATCAGATCCATGTCGCGCGCCGCGGCCTGGGTCAACCGCGACGAAGGGGCGTTGGAGTGCACCAGATAGACCGCGAGATCGCAGCCCTGCAGCCCGGCGCGCACCGCCTCGACGTCGAACAGATCGCAGCGACGCCAGCCGATACGCCGCTCGGGGTCCGGAATCCGCGCCCGCGCCGGCGAGCGGGTCAACGCCACCACCTCGTGGTGCTCGGCCAGCGCCCGGCACAACGCGGTGCCGATGAAACCGCTGGCACCGGCGACCGCCACCCGGGGCCGTCCCTGCTCACTCATCCAACCTCCTCGATCCGATCAATCCTGTGGCGCGTCCCAACCGTCGCTGAGTGTTCGCAGGAAGGCAACAATGGCGGCCTCCTCCTCGGCATCGAGGCCGAGATCACCCAGCTCGTCATCATTGACGTTACGCGCCACCTCCGGGCGTGGCCAGCAGTTGTTGCCCGGACGCGGCGCGGCCAGGTCCTCGCAGACCGGCTTGAGATCGCGCGTGTTGTAGAAGTGCACCACCGTCTCCAGCCCCTTGTGGGCGCCGTTGTGCATGTAGGCGCGCACGAATCCGGGCGCGGGACGACGATCGACATTGCGCAGGGTCGGCACCTTGTGCTTGCCGAGCTGCGCCCCAGCCAGGGCCGCGAAGCGCGGCACCCGGGCGAGCAGTCCTCCCAGCCCGGGATCGCGCCAGGCACGCCCATCGGGGTTGTAGTCGGCCATCGCGTACCAGGGGTTGTCGGGGTTACGCCCGACACCGAGGTTGTCGTAGGTGAAGTCGGTAAACAGTGGCGGACTGCCGTCCGCCCCCGGGGTGTGCGGATGACAGGCGGCACAGTTGCCCTTGTCGGCGCGGGCGAAGAGCTCCAGCCCCCGGGCCTCCTCGGCGCTCAGCGGATAGCGCTCGGGATCGCGCAGATAATGGTCGTACTTGGAGCTGAAGGCGTTGACCTCGGGCGATGACTGGTAAGCAGCGAGCGCGCGGGCAATGGCGTTGAACCCAGCGACCGGCTCGGCGCAGACGCTCTCGCCGAACCAGTCGCGCAGCGCTCGCCCCCGCGGCCCGGCACAGACCCGCTCGACCGCCTCGGCGGCATCGGCAAGGTTATGCTCGAGCGGGTCGAGCAATGGCGCCTGGGCCTGCTCGGCGAGCGGGTCACCGAGCAGCCAGCCGGTGGCGCGACCGTCCCAGAAGTTGCCACCGACGAAACCGCCGCCCTCCTCGTCGAGATACAGCGGCGGGCTGAAGCTCGCGTAGGCCAGGGTCGGCGCGCGACGATTGCCGAAGCGTCCGGGCACCGCCCCGGGCTGGACCGCACCGGCGGCATTGATCGCGCTGTCCGGGCCGCTCCAGCCGGCACTCGGCAGGTGGCAGCTCGCACATGACTGCCCGGGCGGCTCGGACAACCCGGTATCGAAGAACAGCGCCCGGCCCAGCGCCACCAGCGACGATGGCGGCGACAGCTCGCTGGCGCCGGTCGACGCGGCGCCGAGCGCAAACGCGACGCCCAGCCAGCGCACCCGGCTGCTTGCAGTGATGTTCAGCATGGGTTCAGGAACCTCGTTTACACTTCTTGGGCATCGATCGGCACGGGTCACGCCCGCGCCGTGAGCCGCAACGGACCCTCTGCATGAAGACCACAGTCCCCCTGCTCGCTTTCGGTCTGCTGTCACTGACCATCTGCGCGGGCGCCGACGACCACCTCGACCACGACAAGGTGCGGCAGCTCCGCAAGCACGGCCAGATCCTGCCCATGGAGCAGCTGCTCGAACAGGCCGCACGGTTGCGCCCCGGCCAGCTGATCGAGGCCGAACTCGAACATCGACATGGTGGATATCGCTACGAGATCAAGATCCTCGATGCCGATGGCCGGGTCCACGAGCTCGAACTCGATGCCGCCACCGCCCGCCCGCTGCACCACGAGATCGAGCCATGAGACTGTTATTGGTAGAGGATGACCCGGCCCAGGTCGCGGCGCTGCTGCCGGCGCTCAAGGCCGCCGGGTTCGCCGTCGATCATGCCGCCGACGGCATCGGCGGCGAGCAGCTCGGCGACACCGAGCCCTATGACGTGGTGGTGCTCGACCTCGGACTGCCGCGCCGCCCCGGACTCGAGGTGCTGCGTCACTGGCGCGCACACGGGCGCGACCTGCCGGTGCTGGTGCTGACCGCGCGCGACGCCTGGCACGAACGTGTCGACGGGCTCAAGGCCGGGGCCGACGACTATCTCGGCAAGCCCTTCCACGTCGAGGAACTGCTCGCCCGGCTCAATGCCCTGACCCGCCGCGCCGCCCCCGCCGCCGGACGCACCCTCGCGGTCGACGGGCTCAGCCTCGACGAGGACGGTCAGCGCGTGGTGCTCGAGGACGGCCAGACACACCCGCTCACCGGCACCGAGTTCCGCCTGCTGCGCTACCTGCTGCGCAACCCCGGGCGCATCCTCTCCAAGACCCAGCTGATGGAGCACGTCTACGACCTCGACGCCGAGCCGAGCGGCAATCTCATCGAGGTCTATATCCGGCGGCTGCGCGAGAAGATCGGGCGCGAACGCATCGAGACCCTGCGCGGCCAGGGCTATCGGCTCAGACGCCGATGATCTCGCTCGAGACCCGGCTGCACCTGGGGCTGGCGCTGGCGCTGACGGCGGTGATCGGCAGCGCCTGGTGGATCGGTCACATCGCCCTCCACCACAGCTCGGAGAGCGTCATCTACTCGCGTCTGGAGCACGACGCCGAGGGCCTGCTCGGCTCGCTGCGCAGCGGTCACGGTCATCTGCACGTCGCCGCGCGCCATCTCACCCCGGTCTACAACCAGCCGCTCTCGGGCCACTACTTCGTCGTCGAGGACGACCAGGGCAACCGACTACGCTCGCGCTCGCTGTGGGACGAGGACCTCGACACCCGGGCGCTGGCCCCCGGCGAGACCGCCGCCTGGCGCGCCGCCGGCCCGGATCGGCAGTCGTTGTTGGTGTGGGCCGGCGGCTATCGTCTCGACGCGCATCTCCTCACCCTCACCATCGCCGAGGACGTCAGCGAGTTCGATACCGAGATCGACTTCTTCGAGCGGCTGTTCGCGCTGCTCGCGGTCTGCGGGCTGGCACTGAGCCTGGTGCTGCAACGGCTGATCGTGCAGCGCGCCTTCACCAGCCTGCGCCCGCTCTATCGCGACATCGAGCGGCTCGAACACGGACGCGCCGGCACCCTCACCGAGCAGGTCCCGCCCGAGATCCTGCCGCTGGTGCGCAAGTTCAACCGCCTGCTCGAGCGCTTCGGCCAGCGTCTCGAACGCTCGCGCACCGCCGCCGGCAACCTCGCCCATGCGCTCAAGGGACCGCTGACCCTGCTGCGCCAGCAGCTCGCCGCCGACACCCTGGCGCTCGACGCCGAGCAGCGCCAGGGGCTGCTCGATCAGGTCGAGCGACTGCGCCAGATCGCCGAGCGTCAACTCAAACGTGCCCGGCTCGCCGGCGCCGGCGGCGCGGCGCTCTACTTCGAACCCGAGGAGGAACTGCCGGTGCTGGCGCGACTGCTCAAACGCATGCACGCCCCCAAGCAGCTCCACATCGCGTTCGACAGCGCGATCCGGGGACCGCTCGCGGTCGATCGCGAGGACATGCTCGAACTCCTCGGCAACCTCCTCGACAACGCCTGCAAGTGGGCCGAGGGCGAGGTTCGGGCAACGCTCTCGGTCAACGACGGGGAGCTGCTGATCCGCGTCGACGACGACGGCCCCGGCTGCGCCGAGGCGGCCCTGTCCACACTCACCGAGCGCGGTCTGCGACTCGACGAGCAGGTCAGCGGTCATGGCCTGGGGCTGGCGATCGTGCGCGAGATCGTCGAGGGCTACGGCGGCCAACTGACACTCACACACGCCCCGCTCGGCGGCCTGCGCGCCGAGGCCCGGCTCACGCTCGAACACGCCACCAGCGATCGCGCCCCGCGTTCAGCTTGATTTCAGCTCCGGGGTCCAGGATGGACCCATGGACACAAGACACCCCCCCACTCGACCCCTCGGCGTCCTGCCGTTGGCACTGCTGCTCGCCCTCGCCGCCGCGCCGGCCGCCGCCGGAACCCTCGGCGAGGCGGTCGGCGCGGCGCTCGAACGCAGCGGCGAGAGAT
>NZ_RHFJ01000043.1:6089-28719 GCF_003718675.1 Marichromatium sp. AB32 | reverse complement strand
AAGCGGGCACACAGTTCAGTTGCGGGGTGGAGCAGTCAGGCAGCTCGTCGGGCTCATAACCCGAAGGTCGTAGGTTCAAATCCTGCCCCCGCTACCACATCTCGTCGCGCCGGTCGCAAGACCGCTCGACAGGGTCGCAAGACCCGGCCCAAGCGGGCACACAGTTCAGTTGCGGGGTGGAGCAGTCAGGCAGCTCGTCGGGCTCATAACCCGAAGGTCGTAGGTTCAAATCCTGCCCCCGCTACCACATCTCGGCCCACAGCATTCGTGTTGTGGGCCGTTTTTGTTTCTATCGCACCCCTTCGATGTCTTGCCGCCGGACGAGGCGGGCGTTAGCATCCCTTTTGTGATCCGGTTCCGATATCACCGCCCGGCGTTCGGTGCCCCGGCGCTTCGGTCCGGGCGCGATCGGGTCGACCCTTGCCCGAGGTCGAGGGCGCATCCATGTGCAGGAAGGTGTCGACCCGATCGGCATCCCTATCCAGCCCAGCACCGCGGGGAGCAAGTCAGATGGCGCCACCGGCCGATTTCTCCAAGAAAACCTATCTGGTCATCGACGACTTCTCCGACATGCGCTCGGTGATGCGCAGCATCCTGCACTCGCTCGGCGTCACCCGCATCGACCAGGCCCGCGATGGTAACGAGGCGATCGGGTTGATGGAGCGCCGTCACTACGATGTGGTGCTGTGCGATTACAACCTCGGTAGCGGCAAGGACGGCCAGCAGGTGCTCGAGGAGGCGCGCCATCGCGCGCTGATCGGGGTCGATACCATCTTCATCATGGTCACCGCCGAGAACACCCGCGAGATGGTGATGGGCGCGGTGGAGTTCGCCCCCGACAACTATCTCGCCAAGCCCTTCACCAAGGAGCTGATCAAGACCCGGCTGGCCAAGCTGTTCGAGCGCAAGTCCGACCTCGCCGAGGTCAACCGCGCGCTGGTGGCCAAGGACTATGGCGGGGCGATCGCCGCGCTCGACACCCTGATCGCCGGCAAGCCGCGCAATCTCGCCGAGCTGTTGCGGCTCAAGGCCGATACCTGCATCACCGCCAATCGCTACGATGACGCCATGGCGATCTACGACGAGGTGCTCGAGGGGCGCGACCTCAACTGGGCGCATCTCGGCAAGGGGCGGGTGCTGTTCCAGCAGAAGCAGTATGTCGCCGCCCAGGAGGTGTTCGAGCGTCTGCTCGAGCTCGACCCCAACTTCATCCCCGGCTACGACTGGCTTGCGCGCGCCCAGTTCGCGCAGAAGGCCTTTCCCGCCGCGGAGAAGACCCTGCAGAAGGGCGCCAAGCTCTCGCCGCGCAGCGTCGAGCGCCAGCAGCGTCTCGGCGAGCTGGCGCTGAGCAACGACGATCGCGAGGTCGCCGAGAGCGCCTTCGATCGCGCGGTGGCCTTCGCCAAGCACTCGGTACACAATCACCCCTCGATCTATGCCGGACTGGCCAAGGCCAAGAGCGCCAACGACAAGCACGTCGAGGCACTGAAGGTGATCGGCGAGATCGACAAGACCTTCGGCGACGACCCCGAGGCGGCCTTCTACAAGGCCAGTACCACCGCGGTGGTCAAGCGGCGCAAGGGCGATGCCCAGGGCGCCGCCGAGGCCTTCGCCGCCGCCGGCGAGGCGATGAACGCGCTCGGCGAGCTGGCCTCGCCACAGCTCGCGCTGGAGATGGTCAAGACCTGCTCGGAGCTGGGCGAGCCGGAGAAGGCCACGGGTTATCTGCGCACCGCGATCGCCAACAACCACGACGATCACGCCTTCCTCGCCGAGGTGATGCACGTGTGCGAGGAGAGCGGCATCGCCGAGGAGGCCGACGCGGCCATCCGCGCCATCCAGCAGGACGTGGTACGCACCAACAACCAGGGGGTGCGGCTGATCAAGCAGGGCGAGTTCGGCGCGGCCATCGAGCTGCTGCGCCAGGCCGCCGACGAGATGCCGGCCAACAAGACGATCAACCTCAACGCCGCCAAGGCCTGTATCATCAAGATGGAGCGCAACGGCACCTCGCCCGAGGAGATCCAGCTGGTACGGCGCTACATCGAGCGCGTCCAGCACGTCGCCCCGGGCGACTGGCGGCTCAACGACGTGCAGACGCGCCTGCAGCGACTGGCGACCGAGACCTGAGCGGGCCTGTGCGCCCTGGCCTAGAACCGGACGGCTCTGAACACATGGATTTCTCAGACATCCTTGCCTCCTCGATCCACGACATCAAGAACTCGCTCGGGCTGATCTTCAACAGCCTCGACGATCTGGTTGACGATCCGGCCAACCAGCTCGCCGACCCGCGCAAGGCGAGCCTGATCAAGCACGAGGTGCAGCGCGCCAACAACAACCTGGTACAGCTGCTCACCCTCTACAAGCTCGGCAACGCCCAGCTCGCGGTGCGCATCGCCGCGCACAACCTCGAGGAGTTCTGCGAGGAAGTGGTCGCCGAGTGCCAGGCGGTGTGCACCGCGCTCGGTCTCGATCTCGACTACGACTGCGACCCCGAGTTGACCGGCTACTTCGACTGGGAACTGGTGCGCGGGGTGCTGACCAGCAGCATCGGCAACGCCCAGCGCTATGCCCACGCCCGTATCCGGCTCAGCGCCGCCGAGGAGCAGGGCATGCTGGTGATTCGCGTCGAGGACGACGGCGCCGGCTTCCCCGCCGCGGTGATCGATCTGCTGCCCGATGACGGGCAGCCCGACTGGTCCTCGGAGTCCGAGACCGCGCCGGGCACCAGCCGCACCCGGCTCGGGCTCTACTTCGCCCATCAGGTGGCGCGGCTGCACCATACCCCGGAAGCGTTCGGGCGGATCGGCCTGAGCAACGCCCATCATCTCCCCGGTGGTTGCTTCGAGCTGTGGCTGCCGTGAGTCGTCTCTCCGTGCGATCCTGGCCGCTGCTGCTCTGCCTGCTGCTCCTGCCCGCCACGCTGTTCGCCGCGCCCGAGGATGTGCGACTGCTGATCGACGTCTCCGGCAGCATGCGCCAGAACGACCCCAAGAACCTGCGGGTACCGGCGCTGCGGCTGGTCAATTCGCTGCTCCCGGCCGGCGCGCGCGCCGGGGTCTGGACCTTCGCCGAGGGCGCCGAGGTGCTGGCCGCGCCCGGGGTGGTCGACGACGACTGGCGCCGGCGCACCACCGCGAACCTCCGCCAGGTGCACTCGCGCGGGCTGTTCACCGATATCGAGGCGGCGCTGAAGGCCGCCACCGCCGACTGGGATGGTCCGCCCGGCGAGGGCGCGCGCCACGTCATCCTGCTCACCGACGGGCTGGTCGACGTCGCCAAGGACGATACCCGCGATGTCGCCTCGCGTCGGCGCATCCTCTCCGAGCAGCTCGACCGGTTGCGCGAGTTGGGGGTGAAGGTGCACGCGGTGGCGCTCTCCGACAACGTCGACACCGAGCTGCTCGAGGCGCTCACCGAGCGTACCGGCGGCTGGCTGGAGTCGGCCTCCAGCGCCGAGCAGCTGCAACGGGTCTTCCTCCACATGCTCGAACAGTCGGCGGCGCCGACCACGGTGCCGATCGAGGGCAATCACTTCGAGATCGACGCCCAGGTCTCCGAGTTCACCCTGCTGGTGTTCCGCGCCCCCGGCGGCGAGACCCGGCTGGTCAGTCCCGACGGCCAGACCCTCTCGGCCACCGCCCACGGTCCCATGGTGCAGTGGCGCGGCGAGCCCGGCTACGACCTGGTCACCATCGAGCGCCCGGCGCCCGGGCGCTGGACGCTCGACGGCGGGCTCGATCCCGACAACCGCGTCGCGGTGGTCACCGATCTCGGTATCGACGCCGCCCCGGTGCCGGCGGCGCTGCACTCGGGCGACACCCTGAGGCTCGAGGCCTGGATCACCGATCACGGCGCCCCGGTCGCCCGCACCGACTTCCTCAAGCTGCTCTCGGCCAAGGCGATCCTCACCCTGGCCGATGATCCGACCCGGCGCATCGACCAGCCGCTCGCGCTCGACCCGGCACGCAACCGTTTCACCGCCGAGATCAAGGCCAACGCCTTCGCCGCCGGGGTCTACGACCTCAGCCTGCTGATCGACGGCGAGACCTTCAAGCGTCAGTTGCAGCGTCGTCTGCGCGTCACCCCGACGCCGCTGACCCTCGACTATCAGGCGCGGGTGCTCGACCCCGCCTCGCCGAGCGAGAACGGTGACGCGGCGGCGGAGGACGCCGCGCCCAGGCCGCCTGCGCTGCTGCGGGTGGTGCTCAATCTCGAGCGCGATCAGGTCGCCCCCGAGAGCCTGTTCGGCTATGTGCGGCTGGAGGGGCCCGGGGGCGCGCAGTCGTTGCTCGAGATCGCCGCGCCGACGTCCCTGCCGATGCTCTACGAGCTGCCGGTCACACAGCCCGGCAGCTATCGGGTCGGTGCGCGGCTGGCCGCGCGTACCGTCAACGGCAGCTCGATCCTGCTCGAACCCCCCGACGAGACCCTGGAGTTCGCCTTCACCGCGCCCGTCGAGGAGCCGCCGGCGCCGCCGCCGGGCGAGTTCTCCTGGCTGGTGTTCGCGCTCTATGTGCTCGGCGGCAACCTGCTGCTCGCCGCCGCGCTCGGGCTGACCTGGTGGTTGTTCAAGCGGGCCGCGGCGAAGCAGGCCGCTGCGGAGGCGTGATGGGCACGGGGGAGACGACATGAGCGCGATCGAGATCGGCGGCCTCATCCTCAGCGTCGAGTTCGCCCTGGTGGCCTGGGGCGTGCTCTTCTTCATGCTCAGGCGCCAGCGCAAGGGCGACAGACAGGCCCAGGCCGACGCCAGCGCCGTGCTCGAGCAGGTCGATACCGGCGAGGAGGCACGCCGCGAGGCGCTTGCCGGGGTCTTCGCCGCGACCTACCAGCTCGAGGGCGATGAGCTGCAGTCGACCGTCGACGAGTATCTGGAGCGCGAGCGCGCCTTCTACAACGCGATGCTCGACATCTATCTCGAACGCAGCGGCGAGAAGCTCCAGGACCTGCCCAAGGAGCTGACCAAGGTGCTCGCGCCACTGGTGCACATGACCCCGACCAACATGGTCGATGTCGAGCAGCTCTCCGATCTCGAGGACGCCAAGGCGCAGCTCGAGGCCGAACTCGGCGACACCAAGAAGACCCTCAACCAGCTCATGGACGAGTACAACGCCGCCTTCAGCGCCCAGCAGCAGGAGGCAGCCGCGGCTGCCGCCAGCCCGACCGAGACGACGGGGGGCGGCGAGGACGCCGATGTGATCGACGACATCGACGCGCTGCTCGCCGAGGCCGGCGCCGATTTCGATGCCGCTGCGCCCGAGCCTTCAGTCCAGCCCCAGCCCGACGCCGATGCGCCCGAGTCTGAGGAGATGGAGATGGAGATGGAGGCCGAGGAGATGGAGGCGCCGAGCTTCGAGCTGGCCGATGAGTTCGAGATCGGCGAGGAGACCGACGAGGACCAGCAGCAGGCGGGGGACGACGAGGAGATCTGGCAGGAGAAGCTCGAGGAACTCAGCGATCTGTTCGAGACCCCGGAGGACGAGGCCAAGGGCAAGGACAAGGGCTGAGGGTGCGCTCAGCCGCCGTGAACCCGGCAGCAGTTGCGCCCGGAACGCTTGGCCTCGTAGAGCGCGGCATCGGCACGGCGGTAGACGTCTTCCGGGGTGTCGTCCTCGACGAAGGCGGCCAGCCCGCAGGACATGGTCACCGGGACCGGCTGACCGCGGTACTGGAAGCGTGAGGCGGCGACCTGCTCGCGCAGCTTCTCGGCGACCTCGAGTGCGGTCTCGATCGAGGTCTCGGGCAGCAGCATCATGAACTCCTCGCCGCCGAAACGGGCGACGAAGTCGCTCTTGCGGATCGAGGTGCGCAACAGCTTGCCGAGGATCTTGAGCACGTTGTCGCCGGCGGTGTGACCGAAGCGGTCGTTGATCCGCTTGAAGAAGTCGACGTCCCAGATGCTCAGCACCGCCGGGTGGCCGTAGCGCGCCCAGCGCTCGCACTCCTGGGCGATGCGCTCGTCATAGGCCAGCCGGTTGCTCAGCCCGGTGAGGCTGTCGAACAGCGCGCGCTGGCGTGCCTCGTGCAACAACTGACGCAGCTCGCCGCTCTCCTCCTGGACCTTGCCCAGCTCCTGCTTGAGATGATCGATCTCGGCGCGCGCCTGGTTGAGCTGCTCCTGCTCCAGGCTGCGTCGGGCATCCATGTGCTGCTGGATGTTGCTCAGGTGCCCCTGGATCGAGAGCTTGAGCTGATCGACGTCCTGGGCGGCGTCGACCGAGCGGCGGATGCGGGCGACCTCGGCGGACATGTCGGCATCGATCGAGGCGCCCTGTCGAGCGCTCTCCTCACGCTGCCCGAACGAGGCCTCGAGATAGCGGTCGAGCGCCTCGAGCCGTCCGGTGAGCTGGGAGAGGAAGTGCTCGATGTCCTTCTTCTCCTGCTCGAGATGATGACGCGCGCGTGCCAGCAGGTCGGCGATCTCGGTGACCGCGCGCTCGGCGGTCTCGGCGCTCGGCTCGTCGCGCAGCAGCGTGGTGATGGCGCTGAACTGCTTGGCGAAGGTCTCGGGGAGGTCGAGACGGTGGATCAGGTCGAGCAGCACCAGGTTGAAGGCCGGTAGCGACGGATCGAGCGTGGTGGCGAGGTCATCGCGCGGCGGCAGCGGGGCCTCGATCTCGGCAGGCTGGGTGTCGAGGTCGACCAGCTCCGTCGGCGTCTCCTCGGCGCCGCTCTCGCGATGTCCGCCGAACAGCCGTCCGAACAGCCCCTCGCTGCCTTGTTCGGAGCTGGCGAGCCAGTCGGTGAGGGTGCGGGCATAGTCGGAGTAGGCGGCGAGCGCGGCGCCGAGTCCTGGCTCGCGTCGCGCATCGCGCAGCCGCTTGCGCAGCGTCTTGGTCTCCTTCTTCAGCGCGCCGGGGAGACGCTGCTGCTCGAGCAGGTCGTCGAGCCGGGCGATGGCGCGATCGAGGTCGTCGGGCTGGGCGCGCTGCTCGTCGAGACGCAGCATCGACTCGGAGATGTCCTCCATCAGCAGGCCGATCTGCTTGGCCGTGGCGTTCTTGCGGATCGCCTGACGCAAGGACTCGAGCTGTTCCTCGAACGTCCTGTCCGGGGTCTCCACCGCGAGGCTCAGGCGCGAGACGGCGTAACGCAGCGTCTTCTCGATCTGCGCCCAGGCCTTTTCCTTCGCCTCCAGGGTGTCGAGCGTCCCGTAGTACTTCTCTTTCCAGTGATTGGTGTCTTGCGAGGCCATGTGGACGCGAGTCCTCTGGGTGGTGGACGCTGGGCGTGTGGTGCCGGTTTAGCGCTTGGGGCCGAGCAGCAGCCAGAGGATGAAGCCGAGCAGGGGAAGCAGCAGGATCAGCACGATCCACAGCACCTTGGAGAGGGTGCCGGCACGACTCTGCACCGTGCTGACGATGGCCCACACATTCAGTACCAGCAGCAGTAATCCAAAAAATCCGCTGACTTCTATCGACATCGATCGACTCCTGGTGATCCGGTTCGCCCCGGGCACGCCGGGGCGTGTCGAGGCTGGACCCTATGATGGTTGACGACCCCCGGAAGGGCGTCAAGCGCAGCGGCTATTTTCCTTGATCGCCGTCTGGATATCGGCCCGACATGGGGGCGGCGCGTGAGCGATCGCTCAGGACCACAGCCCCCAGAGATGAGCACGCCGCGGTGCGGGCGCCGGGGAGAGGGGCGGTGCAGCCCGCCGGGGCTGGTCGGCAGCCTCGGGCGAGGTGGCGCGGCGAGTGCACGCAGTCGCTCGATGCGTGCCTCGGTCGAGGGGTGGGTCCGCAGCAGCGAAGGTTCGGGCAGGCGTCAATGGGGCGCGAGCAGCCGCTCCCAGCCGCTGCCCTGCAGGCGCTCGATGCGCGCCAGTCGAAAAAACGGGGAAACCTCAGCGCTCGGACGCATCGCTCCGATTCAAGCGCTCAAGGAATGGGCGCAGAAACACCCTGAGCTATTCAATAAGCGGGTATGCAATCTCAGAGGGCTTGAGAACTAACTCGCGCTTGTTTGAGCTTGTCCCCACACCCCTATTTCACCTTGTCACGTAACGCCTCGGCCGCTTCGAGAGCACTCTTCACGAGGTTAGCCGCTTCGTCGGTGGCCTGTGCTGCCTCGGCCCCATTGCGGGCAATATCCTCCACCACTGCGTTCTGCTCAGTGACGCTGGCCGCGACCGACTGCATTGAGGATCTGACTTCACCGATCTGGCGACTCGCCTCGGTCACTCGCTCCGACAAGTTGACGATCCGACCGACGTTGTCGGCGATTTGGAGGCGCGTTTCTTCGGTCTTTTCGGCAATCTGCTGCGTGGCTTCCTGGGTTTTTTGAGCCAGCTGTTTGACCTCGTTCGCCACGACCGCGAAGCCGCGCCCGTGCTCCCCGGCGCGAGCCGACTCGATCGACGCGTTCAGCGCCAGAAGGTTGGTTTGGTTGGCGATTTCTCGAATGACCGTGCTCATCATCGAGATCTGCTCGCCAACTGTTGCCAAGGCGCGTATGGCGTCGGCCGCTTCCTGTGCTTCGTCGCCGACCTGTTGCGCGATCTTTTCGACGGTGTTCACCGTAGCTACCGTAGTCTCGGCCGAGCGGCTAATCTCTAAGGTCGAGTACGAGAGCTCTTCAGCGGCGGTAGCGACGCTCTTGATGTTTCCCGAGACTTCGTGGATTGCATGAGCGGTGCTCGTCGATAGCTCTTGGACGCGATCACTGGCGCGCGACATCTGGAACTTCAGCTCCTCCTGAGGATCCACCCATTCCACGACATAAGCCGGTTGGCCAGATAAATCCTCAACGGTCTTGGTATAGACCCGGAAATGGTTCAGCCCACCTCCGAAGTCTTGAGCGAATATTGTGTTCGGCTGTCCTTTGCTCAGACACGCTCTACCGCAATTTTCGGTCTTGCAGATATTGGCGCCCCACTCATGGCAAGGCCGATCGAGAAACTCGCTAAGAGGCTTGCCAAAAGCAGCCCGAACCGGATGGTTCACGTAGAGCCATCGCCATTCCTTGTCTCCCGGTTCGCCGATCGCTGTGACTGAGCAGGGTTGATCGCATGCATCCAAGATGCCCATGAAGAAACGCTCACGCTCACGTTGGATCTTTTCGAGATTTTCGAGGTGCCTTGGGATGCGTGATCGCAGGTACCACGCGGCGGTGAAACCGATCAGCACTCCGAGCGGCCAGATCCAGTCGTCGGAGAATCGCCAGAGCAGCGCGCCGAGCAGGGCAATGCCTGCAAAGGCAAGGGTCATCAGGCGGCTCAGTCGATTGATTTCATGCCGAAACTCCCGCAGTGCCGTGGGCACGGAATGGTGATCGATAACCATCGTTAATCCTCAAGGATACGAGAGAGTCATAGCGGGTCAACAAGATTACCCCGCTACCTTTGACTCTTTCTTGAAAAGGCACCTATTCAGTCAATGCGGTCTGTTTCAATGGCCCTGTGAACGGCATTCGCCTTCTTTCGGTTTTCAATACGGGGTTTACGTCTCTGCGGATATACGCTCGTGACGGGATTGTTCGTTTCGGCTATCTTCCCTGCGCAGCTTTAGCATATGCGATCTGCTCGTTCAAGACACTGCTCGCACCTGGAATCGGGAATGTGTTCGCTTTTCGTTGGTAACGCTACCGCCAATTCAGCCGGCACGACTGACGGTAAGCCGCGTGAATCAGACGCTCATGTTCAATCGCGAGCGTCCGTTTGCGTGTGATGACACCAGGGTCAGGACGATCACTTGGTCCGGGGCTTTTTGCGCGATGAGTCGCGAGCCGAATTGGCCCGGTGAGTGTGCCTTTAGTGTGGCACGCCGGGGCGTGTCGAGGCTGGATCCTATGATGGTTGACGGCCCCCGGAGGGGCGTCAAGCGTGTGGTGGCTATTTTCCTTGATCGCCGTCTGGATATCGGCCCGACATGGGAGGGCGCGTGAGCGATCACTCACGACCACAGCCCCCAGAGATGAGAGCGCCGCGGTGCGGGTGCCGGGGAGAGGGGTGGGTGCAGCCCGCCGGGGCCGGTCGGCAGCCTCGGGCGAGGTGGCGCGGCGAGTGCGCGCAGTCGCTCGATGCGTGCCTCGGTCGAGGGGTGGGTCCGCAGCAGCGAAGGTTCGGGCAGGCGCCAATGGGGCGCGAGCAGCCGCTCCCAGCCGCTGCCCTGCAGGCGCTCGATGCGCGCCAGCGCACGCGCCAGTCCCTCGGGGTCGCCGGTGAGCTCGACGGCGCGCCGATCGGCCTCGAACTCGCGGCTGCGCGAGAGCGCGAACTGCGCCAGCGCGCTCAGCGTCGGCGCGAACACCAGCACCAGCAACGCTGCCCAGGGCACCTCGACCCCGCCGAGCAGCGCCAGCGGCAGCGCGATCAACACCAGCAGCTGACCGATCAGGCTCAACAGATTGGTGAGTCGGCTGACCAGATCGGCGAAGGCCATCACCCGCAGGTCGTCGTTGGCGATGTGGCCGACCTCGTGGGCGAGCACCGCGATCAGCTCGCGCTCGTCGAGCCGACGCAGGGTCATCTCGGAGACGGCGATCACCGAGGACCAGGGACCGCCGGTGGCGAAGGCGTTGACCACCCGCGAGGGGATGTAATAGAGCAGCGGCACCCGAGGCAGCCCGGCGCGCGCGGCCAGGGTCTCGAGCACCCGATAGAGCGCCGGTGCCTGATGCGGCGCGAGCAGCTGGCCGCGATAGAGCGAAAGGGCCAGACGGGGCGAGGCCAGCGGGGTGAACAGATAGAGCGCCGCCACCACCACCAGGGCGAGCAGCGCCAGATCGGGACCGCCGAGGATCCAGGCCAGGGTCGAGAGCAGGGTGGCGAGCACCGCCAGCAGCGCGGCGGTGTGCAGCTGGTTGAGTTGGCGGTGCGTGGTCAGTCGTCGGGTATCCATCACCACCTGATGATGGCGACGGAGGGCGCGGCGGACAAGCGCCGCCTCGCCGTGCTCAGCGCCCCTGGGCGCGGCGGCGTGTCACCGTCTCGCCGCCGATCCCCCAGTTGTCGGTCTCGACCTCGTCGATCACCACCACCGTGGTCTGCGGGTTCTTGTCGAGCACCCGGGCGAGCAGCTCCGTGACCCCGCTGATCAGCTCGGCCTTCTGCTCGGCGCTCGCCCCCTCGCGGGTGATCTTGATGTTGACGTAGGGCATGGTGGTCTCCTGGGCCGTTATTGATCGAGCAGTGGTCTCTTAATCCACAGCGCTTCGCGTTGACTTGAGTCGTAGGCGCGAACGGCGCCGCCGCGCCGTCCGCGCGGGTTGCTACTGGCAGGCCTCGCACTCGGGATCGTCGATGGCGCAGGCGCGTGGCGTCTGCTCGGCGGCGCCGTAGCTGCCGCCGACCGCGCTCAGGCGGTTGGCGCGCTGGTTGTCGGCGAGGGTCGATTTCTCGACATGGGTGGCGCCCTGCGAGCGCAGGTAATAGGTGGTCTTCAGCCCCCGCACCCAGGCGAGCTTGTAGAGGTTGTCGAGCTTCTTGCCGCTCGGCTCGGCCATGTAGAGGTTGAGGCTCTGTGCCTGATCGAGCCACTTCTGGCGGCGCGCGGCGGCCTCGATCAGCCAGCGCGGGTCGATCTCGAAGGCGGTGGCATAGCGCTGCTTGAGCGTCTCGGGGATGCGCTCGATCGGTTGCAGCGAGCCGTCGTAGTACTTGAGGTCGTTGACCATCACCTCGTCCCACAGCCCGAGCGCCTTGAGTTCGGCGATCAGGTCGGGGTTGACCACGGTGAACTCGCCCGAGAGGTTCGATTTCACGAACAGGTTCTGGTAGGTCGGCTCGATCGATTGACTGACCCCGACGATGTTGCTGATGGTCGCCGTCGGCGCGATCGCCAGACAGTTGGAGTTGCGCATCCCGACCTCGCGCACCCGCGCGCGCAACGCGTTCCAGTCGAGGGTGGTGGTGGTGTCGACCTGGAGATACTCGCCGCGCGATTCGGCGAGCAGGGCGATGCTGTCGATCGGCAGGATGCCCCGGCTCCACAGCGAGCCCTCGAAGCTCGGATAGCGCCCGCGCTCGGCGGCCAGCTCGCAGCTCGCCTCGATCGCGTAGTAGCTCAGCACCTCCATGCTGCGATCGGCGAACTGCACCGCCTCGGGGCTGGCGTAGGACAGCCCGAGGCGATGGAGCGCGTCCTGGAAGCCCATGATGCCGAGCCCCACCGGGCGGTGGCGCCGATTGGCCTCGCGCGCCTGGGGGACGTTGTAGAAGTTGTAGTCGATGACGTTGTCGAGCATGCGCATGGCGGTGCGCACGGTACGGCGCAGCCGCTCGAGGTCGAGCCCCTTGGCGGTGACGTGGGCGGCGAGGTTGACCGAGCCGAGGTTGCACACCGCGATCTCCTCGTCGCTGGTGTGCAGGGTGATCTCGGTGCACAGGTTGGAGCTGTGCACCACCCCGGCGTGCTGGTTGGTGTAGCGCAGGTTGCAGGGGTCCTTGAAGGCGATCCAGGGGTGGCCGGTCTCGAACAGCATGCCGAGCATCTTGCGCCACAGATCGACCGCCCTGAGGGTCTTGCTCACCCGCAGCTCGCCGCGCGCGGCGCGCGCCTCGTAGTCGCAGTAGGCGTGCTCGAACGCCGCGCCGCTGAGATCGTGCAGGTCGGGGGTCTCGTCGGGCGAGAACAGCGTCCAGGGGCCGTCCTCGGCCACCCGCTTCATGAACAGGTCCGGCACCCAGTTGGCGGTGTTCATGTCGTGGGTGCGGCGGCGGTCGTCGCCGGTGTTCTTGCGCAGGTCGAGGAACTCCTCGATGTCGATGTGCCAGGTCTCGAGATAGGCGCACACCGCGCCCTTGCGCTTGCCGCCCTGGTTGACCGCCACGGCGGTGTCGTTGGCGACCTTGAGGAAGGGCACCACGCCCTGGCTCTTGCCGTTGGTGCCCTTGATGTGCGCGCCCATGCCGCGCACCCGGCTCCAGTCGTTGCCCAGCCCGCCGGCGAACTTGGAGAGCAGGGCGTTGTCCTTGATCGCGCTGTAGATGCCGTCGAGGTCGTCGGCCACCGTGGTCAGGTAGCACGAACTCAGCTGCGGGCGCAGGGTGGCGGAGTTGAACAGCGTCGGGGTCGAGCTCATGAAGTCGAAGCTCGACAGCAGCTCGTAGAACTCGATGGCGCGCGTCTCGCGATCGGACTCGTTGATCGCCAGCCCCATCGCCACGCGCATGAAGAAGGCCTGCGGCAGCTCCAGGCGCACCGCGTCGCGGGTGCGGATGAAATAGCGGTCGTAGAGCGTCTGCAACCCGAGATAGCCGAACTGCAGGTCGCGCTCGGGGCGCAGCGCCGCGCCCAACCGGTCGAGGTCGAAGCGGGCAAGCTCGGGGTCGAGCAGTTCGAGTTCGATGGCGCGTGCCACATAGGCCGCGAGATAGGCGCCGTAGCGCTCGCCGAGGTCGGCCTGGGTCTCGACCCCCTCGGCCAGCCCCAGCGCGCCCAGCGCCTCGCGGCGGAGGATGTCGAGCAGCAGCCGCGCGGCGACCTGGTTGTACTCGGGCTCGCGCTCGATCTGGGTGCGCGCGGCCATCACCAGCGCCTGGCGCACGTCGCGCTCGGCCACGCCGTCGAAGAGGTTGCGCAGGGTCTCGTCGACGATCGCCTGGGGGTCGACCCAGTCGAGTCCGCGACAGGCCTCGTCGACCAGTCGGGTCATCCGCGCCAGATCGAGCGGGCGGGGGCTGCCGTCGTCGCCGGTGATGGTGAGCGCCGGGCGGGTGTCGCTCGTCGCCGGGACGGGCTCGCGGCGCTGGTCGCGGGCGCGGGCGTGCTGCTCGCGATAGAGCACGTAGGCGCGCGCCACCGGGTGCTCGCCGGCGCGCATCAGCGCCAGCTCGACCTGATCCTGGATGTCCTCGATGTGCACCGTGCCGCCGCCGGGCAGGCGGCGGGTGAGGGCGGCGACGACCTGCTCGGTGAGCGCCTCGACGCGTTCGTGGACGCGGGTCGAGCCGGCGGCGCTACCGCCCTCGACGGCGAGGAAGGCCTTGGTCATGGCCACCGCGATCTTGCTCGGGTCGAAGCCGGTGACCTTGCCGTTGCGCCGGATCACCTGCAACCGGCCCGGGGTCGGACCGCCCTGGGGACCGGCTGGCGCGCGCGTCTGCTGATCCGGGTTTGCGGTGTTGTCGGCGGACATGGAGATCTCCTTGTGAGGTGTCTGTCCACGGCCGATCTGGGGGTGTGGCCGTGGTGGGGTGTGCGGGATGGCGTGTCAATATATGTGCGTTTTCTCGGGTGTCAACCACAATATATTGATGACTTGGCCCGGTGGAGCATGCGCTGCGCGCGGTCCGTGTACTCCCCGGCTTGCCAAGCCGGAGCCTGCTCCCATAAGCTCGGGACGGGCTCCGCGCCCTAGGTTGCTGCGATCGTTGTCGATGACTCGCAAGGAGATGCCATGTCCCAGCCAGTGTTCGCGCGCCCGGTCCTGTGCGCGCTCGCGCTGCTCGTCGCCCCGCTGGCGTCGGCGCAGCCGGATCCGAAGTCGCTCGCGCAGGCCGAGTTCGACCGGGCCAGCCAGCTCACGCCCGATATCGAGAACGGCCGTCGGGTCTATCTGACCTGTGCCGTGTGCCACCGCCCCGAGGGCTGGGGCAGTCCCGATGGGGCCTATCCGCAGATCGCCGGTCAGCTCCCCGAGGTGGTCATCAAGCAGCTCGCCGACATCCGCGCGGGCAATCGCGACAACCCGCTGATGTATCCCTTCGCGCTGCCGCGTATCCTCGGCGGGCCGCAGAACATCGCCGATGTCGCCGCCTATGTCGCGACCCTGCCGATGACCGCCGACAACGCCAGGGGGCCGGGGGTCGATCTCGATCTCGGGCGCGAGCTCTACGAGGCGCAGTGCGCCGAGTGTCACGGCGCCGAGGGCGAGGGCGATGTCGAGCGTCTCGCGCCCCAGCTCGCCGGTCAGCACTTCCCCTATCTGATGCGTCAGTTCGAGGCGATCGCCACCGGTCGGCGGCGTAACTCGGATGCGGAGATGACCAAGCTGCTCGCCCAGTTCGGTCCGCGCGAGCAGGCCGCGGTGCTCGACTACAGCTCGCGTCTGCCGCTGCCGCCGGAGAAGGTGGCGCCGGCCGAATGGGTCAACCCCGACTTCCCGGCCTATGTGCGCGAGCCGCTCGGCATGGCGCCGCCCCCGCCGCCACCCCCACCGCCGCCGTTGCCGCCGCGTTGAGCCGCGCCGGCGCTAGCCGGCGAACACCGCGCGGTCGCGTCCGGCCTGCTTGGCGCTGTAGAGCGCCTTGTCGGCGCGCTCGACCAGGGCGTCGAGCGGCTCGCCGGCGCGGCGCAGGGCGCCGCCGATGCTCACCGTCAGACGGAGTTCGAGCCCGTCGTCGAGGACGAACAGGTGGGCGGCGATGCGTGCGCGCAGCCGTTCGGCGAGGGTCCGTCCCTGCTCGGCCGAGGCATCCATCAGGAACAGGATGAACTCCTCGCCGCCGAAGCGCACCGGCACGTCGCCGTCGCGGATGGAGCCGTGGAGCAGGGTCGCGACCTGACGCAGCAGCGCGTCGCCGACGGGATGACCGTGGTGGTCGTTGATCCGCTTGAAGTGATCGAGGTCGAGCATCAGCGCGACGACCTGGGGACCGCCGCGGTCCTGGGCGTGGCACTGACGCTCGATGATGTCCTGCATGTAGAAACGGTTGAACAGCCCGGTGAGCGAGTCGCGGATCGAGCGCTGGTAGGTGCGGGTGCGCTCGGCCTCGATCGAGCGGTAGATCGCCTCGCGCTCGAGTACCACCTGCAGCGGCACCGTCAGCTGGGCGATGAGCTGGCGCTCGTGCGCGCCGATCTCGATCGGGTGTTCCAGATGGATATGGGCGATCGCCTCCAGCCGCTCGCTCTCGCGGGCGAACAGCGGCAGCAGCAGGCTCATCGCGCCCTCGTCACCGGTGTGACAGCAAAAGCGTTCGTCGTGGAGGGGGTGACCGTGCAGACAGCGCCCGGCGCTGTCGCCGAGCCAGTGCGTGCGGCTGATGCCGAGCAGCGCGCGCAGCCACGCCGGGACCTGCTCGGCGCGCTGCTGCTCCTGCCCGTCGGCGACCAGACCGAGCGCCTCGCCGTCGGCGAGTTCGAGATAGTAATCGATCCGCGCCACCGGCAGGCTGCGGCGCACCACCTCCAGCAGCCGCGCGGCGATGTCGTGGAAGTCGCGGCAGTAGAGCATGGTGCGGGTGATCTCGCCGAGCGTCCGGTTGAGCCGCGAGAGCCGACGGATGTCGGTGTCGACCCCGCCGGCGAAGAGATAGATCCCGCAGTCGAGTTCGCGCAGTTGCTCGATGATCGGCCCGACCAGCGGCGCGGGGATGATCGAGCCGTGCTGCGGGGCGATCAGTCTGACCGGGTGACGGGCGATCTGGTCGAGGGCGTGGACGAGGATGTCGCGGCTGGGGATGTAGTGCTCGTGGAAGGGGCGCATCGCCTCGAAGTAACCGATGTCCTCGGCCATCAGCGCCGGTGTCTCGGTGAAGCCGCCGAACAGATCGCTGGAGAACAACACCCCGGTCTCGGCGTCGAAGGTGCAGAAGGCGCCGGGGAAATGGGCATAGGGGGTGAACACGAAGCGCAGCTCGCGCTCGGGCAGCTGGAGCCGCCAGTCGTGCTCGTCGACCAGCCAGAAGGGCAGCCGCTCCAGGCCGTAGTGGCGCAACAGCGCGCTACAACGCCAGTGGGTCACCAGCACGGCGTCGGGGCGGTCGACGAGTTCGTCGATCACCGGCAGACAGGCGGTGATGTCCGGGTCCTGGTGATGACAGACGAAGTAGCGGATCGCCGAGAAGGGGATGATCTCCTCGATCTTGCGCAGCGTGGCGGCGAAGGTCAGCCGCGAGCCGGGGTCGAGCAGTACCGACTGGTCGCCCTGCTCGATGAGATAGACGTGGCACTGGAAGGGGTCGTCGGTGAGCACGTGTCCCACCCACCAGACCCGCGGGGCGATCTCGATCGCGTGGTCGGTGTCGAACCTGCGTTGGCTGGGAT
This sequence comes from Marichromatium sp. AB32, assembly GCF_003718675.1. Lineage (NCBI taxonomy): Bacteria > Pseudomonadati > Pseudomonadota > Gammaproteobacteria > Chromatiales > Chromatiaceae > Marichromatium > Marichromatium sp. AB32. Next base: position 11,785 of record NZ_RHFJ01000043.1, on the reverse strand, counting down.
CGGTCTGGTGCATGGTGTGGTTTGACTCCGGAACCGGATATGTCCGCGTGGATCGGTTCCGCGACCCTGAGCCACACTCCTGGCGGAGACCCGCCCGTCCAGGCTCAATCCCTTGAACGACATCATCCCTTGCGAGACGCACGGCGACAAGCCCGGTGTGTTCACCCGCGCGCGGCGAGCCGATAGACCACCGGCACCAGCAGCAGCGAGACCAGGGTGGAGAAGGCCAGCCCGGCGACGATGGTCACCGCCAGCGGCTGGAGCATCTCCGCGCCCTCGCCGAGGGCGAGCGCCAGCGGCAGCATGCCGACCACCGTGGTCAGCGTGGTCATCAGGATCGGGCGCAGGCGCAGCCGCGCGGCGGCGAGGATCGCCGTCTCCAGCGCGTGTCCGGCGCGCCGCTCCAGCTCGATGAACTCGACCAGCACGATGGCGTTGTTGACGACGATGCCGGCGAGCATGATCAGCCCCAGCCACACCGGCATCGACACCCCCAGCCCGGTGAGCCACAGCCCCAGCACCACCCCGATCAGCGCGAAGGGCACCGAGAAGAGGATGATCAGCGGGTTGCGCACCGACTCGTACTGCACCGCCATCGCCACCAGCACCAGCAGCAGCGCCAGGGCGAGCAGGATGCGGCCCATCTCGCGGCCCTGTTGCAGGGTCTCCAGGGTGCCGCCCTCGTAGAGGCTGTAGCCCGGCGGCAGCTCGATCGTGGCGGCGGCGGCCAGCGCCGCGCCGATCGCCCGCTCCAGTCCGAGCGCGGGGTCGACCGAGGCGCTGATCTCGACCATGCGCTGCTGGCGCTCGCGCAGGATGGTCGAGGGCTGAGGCAGGAAGGCGACCTCGGCGAGATCGCCCAGGCGCAGCGCGCGGCGCGGTTCGGTGGCGCTGAACAGGATCATCGACTCCAGATCGCCGGGGGTGTCGAGCTGCTCGCGATCGAGGCGCAGCCGCAGGTCGATGGCGCGGTCGCCGTCGAGATACTCGCCCACCAGCCGCCCCTCGAGCGCATAGCGCAGCAGGGTGCCGACCGATTCGACATCGAGCCCGAAGCTCGCCGCGCGCTCGGGGTCGAGACGGATGGCGATCTCCTGGTCGACCTCCTCGTAGCTGTGTTGCAGGTTGCTCAGCCCCTCGACGCCGCCCAGCCGCTCGACCACCCGGTCGGCGAGCCGCCCCAGCTCGGCCAGGTCCGGCCCCTGGATGCGCAGGCTGAGATCGTCGTCGCCACGGTTGAAGCGGATGCCGCGGATACCGCGGGTATAGAGGCTCACCCGCAGCCCCGGCAGCGCGCGTTCGGCGATCGCCGCGCGGGTGGCGGCGATCCAGGTGGGGGTGTCGAGCGCGCGCTCGGCGAGCGGGTCGAGCAGCACCTGGAGGCTCGCGCGGTTGGGGCTCTCGAAGCTCGACCGGCCGAAGACGAAGCCGCCGACGGTGGTGAAGATGGCGCGCACCCCCGGCTGCTCGGCCACCACCGACTCGACGGCGCGGGTGAGCGCGTCCATGTGCTCGATGTCGACCCAGTCGTCGGCGGTGAGGCTGATGCGCACATCGCCCTCGTCGAGTTCGGGGAGGAAGCTCTGCGGCGCGGCGAGCAGCCACGGCAGGCTCGCGGCGAGCGCGACGACGAACACCCCGAGCACCGCCCAGCGCCAGCCGAGCAGCCGCCCGAGCAGCCGCGCGTAACCCTGCTGCAGGGCCGCGACGGCGGCGTCGATGGCCGCGCGCACGCGCCCCTCTGAGGCCGCCGGGACGCGCCCGGCGAGCGCCGGTACCAGCGTCAGCGCGACCACCATGGCGGCGAGGATCGCCGCCGAGATGGTGAAGATCAGCTCCTCGAACAGCAGCCCCACCAGCCCGCCGATGAACAGGAAGGGCAGCACCGCGGCGAGGTTGGTCGAGGTCGAGGCGACGATCGCGCTGGTCACCTCGCGCGCGGCGGCGTCGGCCGCCGCCTCCGGGGCGCGCCCGGCGCGCTGGTGGCGCTGGATGTTCTCCAGCATCACGATGGTGCTGTCGACCAGCATGCCGATGCCGAGCGCCAGGCCCCCGAGGGTCATGATGTTGAAGGTCAGCCCGTTGGCGGCCATCAGGATGAAGGTCACCAGCACCGCGATCGGGATCGCCGAGCCGATGATCAGGGTGCGGCGCAGGCTGCCGAGGAACAGATAGACCACCGCCATCGCCAGCAGCGCGCCGCTGCCCGCCGCGCCGATGGCGTTGGCCAGGGACTGGCGGATGTAGCGCGCCTGATCGTCGACGCGCTCGATGGCGATGTCCTCGGGGATGCGCCGCTGCGCGGCGAGACGTTCGAGTTCCCGGTCGACGGCATCGACCACGGCGACGGTGTTGGCCAGTGGCTGTTTCTGGATCGAGAGCTTGACCCCGGGGCGGTCGTCGAGCCGGATGCGCAGCCGCTCCTCGGCCGCGCCGTCGATCACCCGCGCCACCTCGTCGAGGCGCAGCAGCGCCGTCGGGCGCTCGGCCTCGGTAAGACGCAGCGGCAGCGCGGCGATCTCGGCGACCGACTCGAAGCGCCCCTGGGCGCGGGCGCTGATCTCGCCCTCGGGCATCCGCAACCGTCCCCCGGCGACGTCCTGGTTGGTCTCGCGCAGCCGCGCCTCCAGATCGCGCGCATCCAGCCCGAGCGCGGCGAGACGGTACTGATCGGCGATCACCTGCACCTCGCGTTCGAGCCCGCCGCCGACCTCGGCGGCGGCCACCCCCGGCAGGTTGAGCAGCGCCGGGGCGAGGCGGTAGTCGACCCAGGCGCGCAGCGCCACCGGGTCGCGGTTGTCGGAGCCGACCACGTACTCGGCCACCGGCAACTGGAAGGGGTCGCGCTTGTAGATGATCGGCGGCTCGTCGGTGTCGGGGATGAAACGCTTGGCGCGGTCGAGTCGGGCGCTGGCGTCCTGCAACGCCTGATCGATGTCGGTGCCGTAGCGGAAGGAGAGATCGACCGCGCTGCGCCCCTCGCTGGTCTGCGACTGGATGGCGATCGCCCCCTCGGTGATCGCCAATTGCTCCTCGAGCTGACGGGTGAACTCGTCCTCCATCACCTCCGCCGGCACGCCGGGGTCGAGCACCCGCACGCGCACGTCGGGGTAGACGATCTGCGGCAACAGGTCGATGTTGAGCCGACTCAGCGAGAGCGCGCCGAGCACCATCACCGCGAGCGTCAGCGCCACCACCCCGATGGGGTGGCGCACCGACCAGCTCGACAGCGCCGCGACCACCGCCGCCCCTCAGCGCCCGGCGCGGGCCAGCTCGGCGGCGGCCGACTCCACCACCCGCAGCTCGCTGAGCGGGTAGGGCGGGATACCGAGGCGCTGCAACCGCGCCTGGTGGGCGGTGCAGAAGGCATGGTGGAAGGTGAGGAACAGCGGGTGGGCGATCACCTCCTGCGCCGTGGCGAGGAAGCGCAGATAGCTGCGCGCCTGTCCCATGTGATACTCCGAGGGCGGCTCGCCGAGGTGCACCGCCTCCAGCTCGCGGTCCCACAGCGAGAAGCGCGCGGGGTTGGCCAGATGGAGCAGGGTCGCGGCGTTCTCCAGCGAGCCGAGACAGGCCGCCACCGGGTCGATCAGGCCGCTGCCGACCACCGCCTCGGGGGCGCGCGCGGCGTCGAAGGCGGCGATCGCCGCGCCCAGCTCGGCGGTGTCGAGGCGCAGCGCCTGCGTGCTCCAGGCGTGGGCGAGGGCGGCGCAGCGCAGGAAGGCCTCGGTGGTGTCGCTCGCCGGCGCCTGGGCGGCGCTGGCGAGCGCCGGGTAGCTGTGCAGCCGGGTGAGCGCGGGGGCGTTGGCGCGCAACCGGCTGGCGCTGACCAGCTCGACGGCCTGATAGAGACGTTCGATGTGCATCGGTGCAATAGGCATGGCTGTCGTCAGTGGCGATGGGATCACTCAGTCTGACACGACATCCACCGCCTTGCCCGCGCGCAGCCCGAGGAAACCCCGGGTGATCACCCGCTCGCCGGGGGCCAGCCCGTCGCGGATCTCCACCCGGTCCTCCACCTGCAGACCGCTGCGCACCGCGCGCCGCGCCGCGCGACCTTGCGCGTCGATCAGCCAGACGAACTCGCCCTGGCGATCGCGCCGCAGCGCGTTGAAGGGGATCAGCAGCCGCGCGACCGGCGCGCTCTCGAGCCGCGCGCGCACGAACTGCCCGGCGCGCGCCCCGGCGGGGATGGGATCGAGCGCCAGCTCGACGATGCCCTGGCGGGTGCGCCGCTCCAGACTGGGATGGATGCGCAGCACCCGCGCCGGGAAGCGTTGCGCGCCGAGCGCGTCGATGCGCAGGCTCGCCGCGTCGCCGACGGCCAGATGCGGCAGCAGCAGCTCGGAGGCGGCGACCTCGGCGACCAGCGAGTCCGGGTCGGCGAGCGCGAGCAACTGGGTGTTCTTGGAGACGAAGTCGCCCGGCTCGACCAGCCGCTCGGTGATCACCCCGGCGAAGGGCGCCTCGATCCGGGTGAAGGAGCGGCGCGTCTCCAGCAGCTCCAGCTCGGCGCGCGCCACCCGCAGCGCGGTGCGCGCGAGGCTCACCTCCGACTCGGAGACGGCGCGGCGCGCGCGCAGGTCCTCGAGTCGCTTGAGGTCGAGTTCGGCCTGTTCGAGGGTGGCGTGCGCCGCGGCGATCTCGGCCTCCAGCAGCCGATCGTCGAGCGCCACCAGCAACTGACCGCGCTCGACCCGGTCGCCCTCGTAGAGATCGAGCGCGGTGATCCGCCCCTCCTCCTGATTGAACACCCGCACCAACCGACGATAACGCAGCGAGCCCGGGCGCTCGTGGGTGATCGGCACCGCGCTCGGCGTCACCTGCAGCGCCGCGACCAGATGCGCCTTGGGCGCGGGCCGCGCCGCGCGCGCCTGGGAGGGCGTCTCATCGCCACAGCCGCCGAGCAGCAGCGCCAACACCAGCGGCAACGACAGCGCCGCGCGGAGAGAAGGGGACATCACTGGCCGGTGAGATCGGTGGCGAGACTGTCGTCGTAGTGCTTGACCTGACGGCGGATGTTGCGCTGGATGATCACCCCCAGCACCGCCCACTCCAGCCCGTCGAGCCGGATCTCGGGATAGCGCGGATTGAGCGCCACCAACCGCTCGCCCGCCGCGTCGCGCCGGTACTGCCGAAACCACCGCACCCCCTCGACCTCGGCGAACACATAGGCCCCGTCGACACACTGCGGCGTCGGCTCGATCACCACGATGCAACGATCGGGAAACTCGGGCGCCATCTCCTCACCCAGCACCTGAAGCGCGAACGGCTCGTGCAGGGCGCAGCCGGATTGTTCGGGAAGGGACATGGGGGCTCCTTGGTTGTGCCTGGGAGATGACGAGGCGGGGCGAGTCAGACCGCTCGTTGGGCGTGCCGATCCGCGCTTGTCACCACGTTGTCGACCATTCTATCTGTAAATCGGTAGAGATCTTTGTGTGTCTTGCGCTACTTACTTTCTTTTGCAAATAAGCGATGTTTTTTCGTGTGGCGAGCGTGTGTGGGTGGTCGGGCCCGAGGATGCGGGTGTGATCGGCGACCAGGGCCTCGAAGGCGGCGAGCGCGTCCGCGATGGCGCCGGACTCGGCTTGCCAGTAAGTGATGTTGTTGCGCGTGGCGAGCGTGTGGGGGTGATCGGGCCCGAGGATGCGGGTTTGGTCGGCGAGCAGGGCCTCGGCGGCGGCGAGCGCGACCTC
>NZ_RHFJ01000043.1:0-5989 GCF_003718675.1 Marichromatium sp. AB32 | reverse complement strand
GATGTTGTTGCGCGTGGCGAGCGTGTGGGGGTGATCGGGCCCGAGGATGCGGGTTTGGTCGGCGAGCAGGGCCTCGGCGGCGGCGAGCGCGACCTCGATGGCGCCGGACTCGGCTTGCCAGCGAGCGATGTTGTTGCGCGTGGTGAGCGTGTCGGGGTGATCGGGCCCGAGGATGCGGGTTTGGTCGGCGAGCAGGGCCTCGGCGGCGGCGAGCGCGACCTCGATGGCGCCGGACTCGGCTTGCCAGCGAGCGATGTTGTTGCGCGTGTTAAGCGTGTCGGGGTGATCGGGCCCGAGGATGCGGGTTCGGTCGGCGAGCAGGGCCTCGGCGGCGGCGAGCGCGGCCTCGATGGCGCCGGACTCGGCTTGCCAGCGAGCGATGTTATTGCGCGTGGTGAGCGTGTCGGGGTGATCGGGTCCGAGGATGCGGGTGCAATCGGCAAGCAGGGCCTCGAAGGCGGCGAGCGCGGCCTCGATGGCGCCGGACTCGGCTTGCCAGTAAGTGATGTTATTGCGCGTGCTAAGCGTGTGGGGGTGATCGGGCCCGAGGATGCGGGTTTGGTCGGCGAGCAGAGCTTCGAAGGCCACGAGCGCGGCCTCGATGGCGCCGGACTCGGCTTGCAAGTAAGCGATGTTGTTGCGCGTGGCGAGCGTGTGGGGGTGATCGGGGCCGAGGATGCGGGTGCAATCGGGGAGCAGGGCCTCGAAGGCGGCGAGCGCGACCTCGATGGCGCCGGACTCGGCTTGCCAGCGAGCGATGTTGTTGCGCGTGGTGAGCGTGTCGGGGTGATCAGGCCCGAGGATGCGGGTTTGGTCGGCGAGCAGAGCTTCGAAGGCCACGAGCGCGGCCTCGATGGCGCCGGACTCGGCTTGCCAGCGAGCGATGTTGTTGCGCGTGGTGAGCGTGTCGGGGTGATCGGGCCCGAGGATGCGGGTTCGGTCGGCGAGCAGAGCCTCGTCGGCGGCGAGCGCGACCTCGATGGCGCCGGACTCGGCTTGCCAGCGAGCGATGTTGTTGCGCGTGTTAAGCGTGTCGGGGTGATCGGGCCCGAGGATGCGGGTTCGGTCGGCGAGCAGAGCCTCGTCGGCGGCGAGCGCGACCTCGATGGCGCCGGACTCGGCTTGCCAGCGAGCGATGTTGTTGCGCGTGTTAAGCGTGTCGGGGTGATCGGGCCCGAGGATGCGGGTTCGGTCGGCGAGCAGAGCCTCGGCGGCGGCGAGCGCGTCCTCGATGGCGCCGGACTCGGCTTGCCAGTAAGTGATGTTATTGCGCGTGGTGAGCGTGTGGGGGTGATCGGGGCCGAGGATGCGGGTGCAATCGGGGAGCAGGGCCTCGAAGGCGGCGAGCGCGGCCTCGATGGCGCCGGACTCGGCTTGCCAGTAAGCGATGTTGTTGCGCGTGGTGAGCGTGTCGGGGTGATCAGGCCCGAGGATGCGGGTTTTATCGGCGAGCAGAGCTTCGAAGGCCACGAGCGCGGCCGCGATGGCGCCGGACTCGGCTTGCCTGACAGCGATGTTGTTGCGCATGCTGAGCGTTTGAGGGTGATCGGGGCCGAGGATGCGGGTGCAATCGGGGAGCAGGGCCTCGAAGGCGGCGAGCGCGGCCTCGATGGCGCCGGACTCGGCTTGCAAGGAAGCGATGTTGTTGTGCGTGGCGAGCGTGTCGGGGTGATCGGGCCCGAGGATGCGGGTTTGCTCGACGAGCAGGGCCTCGAAGGCCGCGAGCGCATCCTCAATGGCACCGGACTGTGCTTGCCAGTAAGCGATGTTGTTGCGCGTTCTGAGCGTGTCGGGGTGATCGGGCCCGAGGATGCGGGTTCGATCGGCGCGCAGGGCCTGCAGGTTGTTGAGTGCCTCTTTGAGTTTTCCCGATTCGCCAAGGGCTTGACCATACTCTGCCCTGGCTTCGAGTAACTCGGGCGAATCCTCGTTGACCTGCAATTTCTCCAGATAGTCGCCCAACCGGATCAGGGTCGGCAGTTCTCGTGGCAGGTCGGCCAGGGCTTGCTGGAGGGTTCGAATGGCCATCAGGGCCTCGGTGTCGGTGATCTCGCCCTTGCCCTGGTGGTGGAGCGTGAGTGTGAGCCAGGCCCGATGTTGGGTCTCGCGCTCGGTCTCTCCTGGGGCTTGGTGTCGGATCTGTTCCCCGAGGTGTCGATAGAAGGCGTCGATGTCAGGATCGAAGAGGAATTGCCCGCGCTCTTCCTCGGCGATTCGCCGCTGATCGGGCTCGTTGAAGCGACGAAGCAGGGCCTCGATGGCCCGCACCCAGCCGTGGGGGATTTGTTCTGTTGTCAGGTGCTCGGCGATGCGCGTGTTGTCGGTCAGATCGCTGTAGGCTGCGATGGCCTGACCGGTGAGGCCGTTGTGCCAGGCGTTGGATCGGTCCGGGATGGCGAGCGTGGCCAGGGCGAGGGCCTGGCGGGCAGTCTCTGGTAGTTCCTCCCAGAGTGCGCGATAGAGTGTATGGACGTCGTTGTCGGGCAGGGCGTCGATCGCCTCCGGGCTGAGTTCGAGCGCGCGGCCGCCATAGCGACGCTGGAGCTTTGGCATGGTGCAGATCAGCTCCAGCGGGAGTGGGTTGTTGTAGCGCCGCGCCAGATGATCCACGACTTCGGCGGCCGTGCCTGGGTAGTATGCCTCCACCAGCTCGGCCAGGGACTCGGTGGGGAGGGCGTCGAGAGAGGCGTCAGCCGGGAAGGAGGGGGGCGGTGGCTGATCATGGCGGATACGTCGGCAGCGCTGCCGCAGGGTTGCGTCCTCCAGCAGCGCGTTGAGCTGCGTGAGCCTTTCGAGTTCTCCCGGCCAAGTGCTGGTGATGATGAGGATGGCGGCGTTCGAGCGCACCAGTCGGGCCAGTAGCTCTTCGACCAGTGGCGTGGCGCGGTGTAGATCCTCGACGAAGATGACGAATGGCAGTTCGGGGTGGGCGAGCCGGGTGATGAGGTCGACCGACCCGTCGATGATATCCGTTGGTTGATCCATCTCCAGACGGCCACCAGCCTTGATGTGGGCCGCATTGCGCCTGCGGTCGATGGCCTTGCCCGCCGTGAGTCGGGCGATTTGCGCGACGATGCCGCCGCCTGGAAGGGTGAGTTCGAGTGCCTTTCCGATGCTGAAGCCGACGAGTTCATCGCAGCCGGCTTCGAGTGCCTGTCGACGGTGACGGAGCAGTGATGCCTTGGCTTGCTCGAGGCTGGGGAAATGTCGCTCCTTGAACGAGACCGCCGCCGCCCAGGCCGCTTCCAGATAAAGGGCGTGCGTCTCGAGTTGGCGCAGATCGGTGAGCAAGGCCTCCGAGGGGGTGCCGTCGCTGCGCATGTCGCAGGCGATGCCCCACCAGAAGAAGCTCGGTAGGGCATTGGGTGTGCGCTCGACCCACTTGGGGTAGACATGCTTGCGCCGCGAGCCGACCTGATCGAGCCGGGCCTGCGGAATGGTGTCGAGGATGCTGGCCGGCCAGTAGCGTTCGGGATTGCTCTCGGCCTCGCGCGCGGCGAGCCGGGCGTAGAACTCCTGGGCGACTCGCGTCTTTCCCCAGCCGGAGGGCGCTTCCAGTGAGACCAGCCGGGTCTCGCGGTGCGTCTTGACCTCATCCAGCACCGAGAGCAAGCCGTCAACGAGCCGCATGCGCGAGGCGCCAACGAAGGGAGGTTGGGTGATAGGCTGCTCCATGACGGTGACGGCTCCCGAGATCTGTTCATCCATTGGCCTCCAGGATTCTGACCGAACAACGGGGCGTGTCACAAGACGTGTGAGGCGCCGGCCCCGACACAAAAATCCTTCGCGCTCTTCGCCACTTCGTGGTTCAAATCCGTCTCCAGCACCGACCCCGCTGGATCGGGTCGGCATGACAGCGGCTTGTCTGGCCACGCTGGAGCCCAACCGCGCTTGGCCGCATAATTGCTTCCCCTGAACGCCGGACGTGCCGGTCGGGGTCTCGTGCCCCGGCGTGGTGCGCCACGACGTCCGTTGTTCCACCTCCAGCCAAGCCGGCACGCCGGCTCAAGCCATATCATGAAACGAATCTCCGCCACCGAGCGCATCCACGGCGACCGCCGTGACTGGCACAATCTGCGGGCGATGTTGCCCTTCCTCTGGGAGTTCCGGGGGCGCGCGGCGCTGGCCATCGGCTGTCTGGTACTGGCGAAGGTGGCCAACGTCGGGGTGCCGATGCTGCTCAAGGAGATCGTCGATGCCTTCGAGCACCCCGAGACCCAGGCGCTGGTGCTGCCGCTGACGCTGCTGCTCGGCTACGGTGCGCTCAAGCTCTCGTCCTCGCTGTTCAACGAGTTGCGCGACGTGGTCTTCGCGCGGGTGCGCTATCGCGCCATGCGTCGGCTCTCGACGCGGGTGCTGACGCATCTGCACCGGCTCTCGCTGCGCTACCACCTGGGGCGCCAGAGCGGGGCGATCAGCCGCGATCTGGAGCGCGGCACCCGCTCGGTCTCGACCATCCTCAACTATGTGGTGTTCAGCGTGCTGCCGGTGGTGGTCGAGTTCCTGCTGATCGCGGTGGTGCTGCTCGGGCAGTATGCGCTGAGCTTCACCCTGGTGACCTTCGCCACGGTGGCGGTCTATTTCGTCTTCACCTTCGCCATCACCGAGTGGCGGATGGACTACCGCCGCCAGATGAACCGCTTCGACTCGCAGGGCAACAGTCAGGCCTTCGACAGCCTGATGAACTACGAGACGGTGAAGTACTTCGGCAACGAGCGCCTGGAGCTGGAGCGCTACGACGCCACCCTTGACGCCTGGGAGGGGTTGGCGGTACGCAGCCAGAACTCGATGTCGGTGCTCAACTTCGGCCAGGGGGCGATCATTTCGGTCGGCGTCACCCTGATCATGATCCTCGCCGCCCGCGGGGTGGTCGACGGCAGCATGAGCATCGGCGATCTGGTGCTGGTCAACGCCTTGTTGCTGCAGCTGTTCATCCCGCTCGGCATGCTCGGCATCGTCTATCGCCAGATCAAGTACGCGCTGGCCGACATGGATCTGGTGTTCAAGCTGCTCGAACGCGAGCCCGAGATCGAGGATGCCCCGGACGCCCCGGCGCTGGCGCTGCGCACCGGCGAGGTGCGCTTCGAGCACGTCGATTTCCACTACCAGCCCGAGCGCGCCATCCTCCGCGATGTCGACTTCACCATCCCCGCCGGGCAGACGGTGGCGGTGGTCGGGCACAGCGGCGCGGGCAAGTCGACGCTGTCGCGGTTGCTGTTTCGCTTCTACGATCCGATCGGCGGGCGGGTGCTGATCGATGGTCAGGACATCCGCGCCGTCTCCCAGGACAGCCTGCGCGCGGCCATCGGCATCGTCCCGCAGGACACCGTGCTGTTCAACGAGAGCATCTATTACAATCTCGCCTACGGTCGCCCCGGGGCGAGTCGCGCCGAGATCGAGCAGGCCGCCGAGATGGCGCACATTCGCGACTTCATCGAGTCGCTGCCCGATGGTTGGGAGACGGTGGTCGGCGAGCGCGGGCTCAAGCTCTCCGGCGGCGAGAAGCAGCGCGTGGCGATCGCCCGCACCATCCTCAAGCGCCCGCGCATCCTGGTCTTCGACGAGGCCACCTCGTCGCTCGACAGCCACACCGAGCAGGCCATCCAGCAGACCCTGGCCGAGGTCGCTGAGAACCACACCACCCTGGTGATCGCGCACCGTCTCTCGACGGTGGTCGAGGCCGACCGCATCCTGGTGATGGAGGCCGGGCGTATCCGCGAGCAGGGCACCCACCAGCAGTTGCTCGCCGCCGGCGGCCAGTACGCGGCGATGTGGGAGTTGCAGCAGCGCGAGGGCGCGCAGTCGAGCTAGGGAGGATGGACGATGCGGATCGGTGGCGCGCGGCGACGCCTGAGCGCGGAGGGATTCGACGAGGGGCGGCGGGTGCGCGCGTTGCTCGCGGCGCTGGGGTTGCGCGCGCCGCTGCTGGCGCTGCTCGGCGCGGTGGCGCTGGCGGCGCTCGCGGCGCCGGCGCCGGCGGACTAGACGC
>NZ_RHFJ01000042.1:0-29891 GCF_003718675.1 Marichromatium sp. AB32 | reverse complement strand
ATCTAAGCGGCCGCGCGGGCCTTACTCCGCGCCAGCCTCTTCGGCTGCGACCGGCTCGACCTCGTCGCGACCGACCATCGCCGCGGCGGTATCACGCCCGTCGAGGATGGCGTCAGCGGCGCCGGTGATGTAGAGACGCACGGCACGCAGGGCGTCGTCGTTACCGGGGATGACGAAGTCGACGGTGCTCGGCTCGTTGTTGGTATCGACCACGCCGATGACCGGGATACCGAGCTTATTGGCCTCGTTGACCGCGTTCTTCTCGTGACCGACATCGATCACGAACATGGCGTCGGGCAAGCCGTCCATGTTCTTGATGCCGCCGATGCTCTGCTCGAGCTTGTCACGCTCGCGCGACAGACCCAGGGCCTCCTTCTTGTTGAAGCGCTCGATCGAGCCATCCTCGAACATCGCCTCAAGCTCCTTCAGGCGGTTGACCGACTGACGGATGGTCTTGAAGTTGGTGAGCATGCCGCCGAGCCAACGGTGGTTGACGTAGGGCATCCCGCAACGCGCTGCCTCTTCCTTGAGCACGTCGCGCGCGGCGCGCTTGGTGCCGACGAAGAGGATCTTGCCGCCGTTGGCGGCCAGCGAACCCATGAAGTTGACCGCCTCTTCATACAGCGGCAGGGTCTTCTCCAGGTTGATGATGTGGATCTTGTTGCGGTGGCCGAAGATGAAGGGGGCCATCTTGGGGTTCCAGTACCGGGTCTGGTGACCGAAGTGGACACCGGCTTCCAGCATCTGGCGCATCGTGATCTTGCTCAAGGTATTGCTTCCTGTGATATCGGGTTGGGCCTCCACGCATCCCACGCGACAACCTGCCAGGCAGGCACCCAGTCGCATGTGTCGACGCGTGTGTGAGCAGTGGTTTCGGCGGACGATCTCGGACGACGGACACAAGGCCCGTGCGCGAGAGTCAATCGCGACCGGCGCGTATCTTGGAGGTTTGACCTGAAAAACGACAGCGAAAAACCGCAGTCTTTCGCTTGGCAAGCCTGCCTCGCACCCTCACATGAACGGGCGAAGGGTCCATGCAGTTTGCGGCAACGCGCCGCATTTTATAGCATAGGCGGCTCACTACGAGCAATTACCGATACATTCGGTCCCGCGCTGCCGAGGCATCGCGGTGTTCCCGGGGACGGCGTGAACGGTCCCCGGCGCCTCGCCATTCCGGCTCGTCCGAGCCCGGGCGTCCTCCGCCGACACAAGCCCGCACCCGGCACCTGGCCGATGGCCCCCTGAAGAAACCGATTATCATTTTTACCTGGACTCCAGCGACCAGCCGATGAGTGTGCCGATCAAGACCCCAGAAGAAATCGAGAAGATGCGTGTCGCCTGCCGGCTCGCTGCCGACGTGCTCGACATGATCGAGCCGCACGTCCAGCCCGGCGTGACCACCGAAGAGCTCGACCGCATCTGTCACCAATACATCACCGAGGTGCAGCAGGCGATCCCCGCGCCGCTCGACTATCACGGCTTTCCCAAGTCGATCTGTACCTCGGTCAACCACCAGGTCTGCCACGGCATCCCCGGCAACAAGCGCCTCAAGAAGGGCGACGTGGTCAACATCGACGTCACCGTCATCAAGGACGGCTTCCACGGCGACACCAGCAAGATGTTCTTCGTCGGCGAGCCCTCGATCCTCGCCCGCCGCCTGGTCAACGTCACCCGCGAGGCGCTGTTCGTCGGCATCGACCAGGTGCGCCCCGGCGCCACCCTCGGTGACATCGGCCACGCCATCCAGCGCTTCGTCGAGGGCAAGGGCTTCTCGGTGGTGCGCGAGTACTGCGGTCACGGCATCGGGCGCGGCTTCCACGAGGACCCGCAGATCCTTCACTACGGCTCGCCCGGCACCGGCCTGGAGCTGCGCGAGGGGATGATCTTCACCATCGAGCCGATGGTCAACGCCGGCAAGCGCCACATCAAGCAGCTCCCCGATGGCTGGACCGTGGTCACCAAGGATCGCAGCCTCTCGGCACAGTGGGAGCACACCCTGCTGGTCACCAGCGACGGCAGCGAGATCCTCACCCTGAGACGCGAGGAGCGCGAGGACTGAAGCCATGAGCGACACCGCGCCCACCCCCGCCCCACCCCAGACGCCCGACCCGCAGCCGCACCGCGCTCGCATCGACAGCTACCGGGAACGACTCAGGGCCGGGCGCGAGTCGCTCTACAGCCGCTTCGACCAGGGCGCACCGGTCACCGAACTGGTGCTCGCCCACAGCGACCTCATCGACGGCGTGCTGCGCGACCTCTGGACCGAGCATCTCGGCGACACCGAGAGCGCGGCGCTGGTCGCCGTCGGCGGCTATGGCCGACGCGAGCTGCAACCGGCCTCCGACGTCGACATCATGATCCTGGTCGCGCCCGACGCCGAGTCCCGCCTCTCGACCCAGCTCGAGATCCTGCTCACCCTGCTGTGGGACATCGGGCTCGAGGTCGGGCACAGCGTGCGCAGCATCGATGACTGCGTGCGCGAGGCCGATCAGGACGTCACCGTGATGACCAACCTGATGGAGGCGCGCCTGCTCGCCGGCGGCAGCGCGCTCTATGCCCGCATGCTCGAGGTCACCAGCCCGGCCCAGCTCTGGGACAGCGCCCGCTTCTTCGCCGCCAAGACCGCCGAGCAACAGGCGCGTTGGGAGAAATACGGCGGCACCGCCTACAACCTCGAGCCCAACATCAAGGAGAATCCCGGCGGGCTGCGCGACATCCAGATGATCGCCTGGGTGGCCAAGCGCCACTTCGCCGCCAGGACACTCCACGACCTGGTCCGCCACGACTTCCTCACCGAGGCCGAGTACCACACCCTGATCGAGGGCCAGGCGCTGCTGTGGCGCATCCGCTTCTCGCTGCACCGCCTCGCCGGGCGTCGCGAGGACCGACTGCTGTTCGACCACCAGCGCGCCCTGGCCCACGCCTTCGGCTTCTGCGACGGCCCCAACAACCTCGCCGTCGAGCAGTTCATGCAGCAGTACTACCGTACCGTGCAGGAACTCAATCGTCTCAACGAGATGCTGCTGCAGCTGTTTCGCGAGGCGATCCTGCTGCGCGACGCGCTCGGCCCGCCCATCCCCATCAACCGTCGCTTCCAGTCACGCAGCGGCTATCTCGAGGTGGTCAACTCACGGGTCTTCCAGCGCTACCCGCTGGCACTGCTCGAGGTCTTCCATCTGCTCCAGACCCGTCCCGAGCTCGAAGGCATCCGCGCCAGCACCATTCGTCTGATCCGCGAGAACCATCACCGCATCGATGCCCGCTTCCGCAACGACCTGCGCGCGCGCAGCCTGTTCATGGAGATCCTGCGCGAGCCCAACGGGCTGACCCACGCGTTTCGACGGATGAACCGCTACGGCGTGCTCGCCGCCTACATCCCCGCCTTCGCCAACATCGTCGGGCGGATGCAGTACGACCTGCTCCACGTCTATACCGTCGACGAGCACACCCTCACCCTGATCCGCAACCTGCGGCGCTTCGCCATCCCCAAGCACGACGCCGAGTTCCCGCTGTGCAGCGCCATCGCCCGGCGCATCCCCAAGATCGAGCTGCTCTATCTCGCCGGGCTGTTCCACGACATCGCCAAGGGGCGCGGCGGCGATCACTCCCAGCTCGGCGCCCGCGACGCCTGGGACTTCTGCCAGCAGCACAGCCTCAGCGCCTTCGACAGCCGCCTGGTGTCCTGGCTGGTGGAGAACCACCTGGTGATGTCGATGACCGCCCAGCGCAAGGACATCAGCGACCCCGAGGTGATCCAGACCTTCGCCGAGCGCATCGGCGACCCCAACCGGCTCGACTATCTCTACCTGCTCACCGTCGCCGATGCCCGCGCCACCAACCCCGAACGCTGGAACGGCTGGAAGGACGCGCTGCTGCGCGAGCTCTATCACGGCACCCGTCGTGCCCTGCTGCGCGGACTCGACAACCCCCAGGCGCAGGACGAACTGATCCAGCAGAAACAGGTCGAGGCGCTGCGACTGGTCGCGCGCTACGGCGCCGACCCCGAGGCCTGCCGCCGGCTGTGGAGCAAGTTCAGCTTCGACTTCTTCCTCCACAACTCGCCCGACGAGATCGCCTGGCAGAGTCGCCAGATCCTCTGCTCCGCCCCCGAGACCCTGCCGCTGACGGTGATCCGCCCGGTGACCGCGCGCGGAGCCAGCGAACTCTTCATCTACACCGCCGACCGCACCAACCTGTTCGGTCGCACCACCGCCATGCTCGACCAGCTCGGACTGAGCATCATGGACGCGCGAGTCATGACCACCGACGACGGCATGGCGGTGAGCAGCTACCAGGTGCTCGACCAGGGCGGCAACCCGGTCGACGGCGCACTGCGCATGGAAGAGATCCGCACCGCGCTGACCGAGGAGCTGCGGCACGAGGAGGACAGCGAGATCCGCGTCGCGCGCACGCTGCCGCGCCGTCACCGCTGTTTCCCGGTCGACACCCGGGTGAGCTTCTCCACCGACGAGCCCAACCGCCGCACCATCATGCGCCTGAGCACCCTCGACTGCCCCGGCCTGCTCGCCGAGGTCGGCGCGGTGTTCCGCGACTGCGGGGTACGGCTGCAAAACGCCAAGATCGCCACCGTCGGCGCCGAGGTCGACGACGTCTTCTTCATCACCGACACCGACGACACCCCGATCACCTGCGAGAACGCCCTCGCCTGCCTGCGCCGCGAGGTGTGCAAGCGTCTCGAACAACACACTCGGGACGAGCGCTGACCCAGGCGGCCAGCGGGAGTTTGAACCACAAAGGCGCAAAGGACGCCAAGGGGCCGAAGGGCAAGAAGGGCAGAGCTGGCCTCGCGAGGACACCACGGACCGGCGGGGCGGCGACGCCGCTCGCGGCTGGCGGCTGGCGGCTGGCGGCTGGCGGCTGGTGGCTGACCGCTGGTGGCTAACCGCTGACCACTGGCCGCTTTCCCCTTCGGGTCCTTGGCGGCTTTGCGGTTCAATCCGCTGACGGCGGCGCCCCCATGGAGCCGCCCCCGCCCTTGGCCTATACTAGACGCTTTTTCCCAGCGCCCAACGTGTCCATGCGGCCCGTCGGCGAGCAGGCCTCTTGTCCCTATGAACCCGGATCTGGACCGTCTCCAATCCTATCCCTTCCAGCGTCTCGCGGCCCTCAAGCAGGGGCTGGAGCCGCCGGTCGACCGCGATCACATCGCACTCTCGATCGGCGAGCCCAAGCACCCCACGCCGAGCCTGGTCAGCGAGGCGCTGATCGCGCACCTGCACCGACTCTCGGGCTATCCCACCACCCGAGGGCTGCCGACGTTGCGCGAGGCGATCGCCGACTGGCTCGGCCAGCGCTTCGCCCTCGGCGCGACGGTCGACCCGGAGCATCAGGTGCTGCCGGTCAACGGCACCCGCGAGGCGCTGTTCGCCTTCGCCCAGGCCTGCGTGAAGCGCACCACACCGGCCCCGCTGGTGCTGATGCCCAACCCCTTCTACCAGATCTACGAGGGCGCGGCGCTGCTCGCCGGCGCCGAGCCGTGCTACCTGCCCTGCACCGCCGAGACCGGGTTCCTGCCCGATTTCTCGGCGGTCGATGCGGCGACCTGGGAGCGCTGTCAGCTGCTCTATCTGTGCTCACCGGGCAACCCCACGGGCGCGGTGGCCGACCGCGAGACCCTGGCCGAGCTGATCGCCCTGGCACACCGCCACGACTTCGTCATCGCCTCCGACGAGTGCTACTCCGAGCTCTATCTCGACGAACAGGCGCCACCGCCTGGGCTGCTGGAGGTCTCGGCGGCGATCGGCAACCCCGACTTCTCGCGCTGCGTGGTCTTCCACAGCCTCTCCAAGCGCTCCAACGCGCCGGGGCTGCGTTCGGGCTTCGTCGCCGGTGACGCCGAGGTGATCGAGCGCTTCTTCCTCTACCGCACCTATCACGGCTGCGCCATGCCGCTGCACCATCAGCACGCGAGCATCGCCGCCTGGCGCGACGAGACGCACGTGCGCGAGAATCGCGCGCGCTATCGCGAGAAGTTCGCCGCCGTCGCCGAGGTGCTCGACGGCGCGCTCCCGCTCAGTCTCCCCGAAGCGGGCTTCTATCTCTGGCCCGAGACCCCGATCAGCGACACCGAGCTGGCGCGCCGGCTCTATGCCGAGGAGCACGTCACCGTGCTGCCGGGCAGCTTCCTCTCGCGCACCGTCGACGGCCACAACCCGGGCGAGCGACGTATCCGTCTCGCTCTGGTGGCCCCGCTCGACGAGTGCGTCGACGCCGCCCGACGCATCCGCCGCTGTCTCGCGCGGCTGTGACCCGGCGCACCCGACCGAATCCGTTCCAACCTTCAGCAACGAGAGAACCGAACCCATGACCGAGCAACAATCCATCATCGTCGAGGCCTTCGAGCGCCGCGCCGAGATCACCCCGCGCGCGGTCGAGACCCATGTGCGCGACGCCATCCAGGACACCATCGAGCGGCTCGACCGCGGCGAGCTGCGCGTGGCCGAGAAGCGCGACGGCGACTGGGTGGTCAACGACTGGGTGAAGAAGGCGGTGCTGCTGTCCTTCCGCATCACCGACAACGAGTTCATGAAGGGTGGCTTCACCAACTACTACGACAAGGTGCCCTCGAAGTACGCCGACGCCAACTCGCGCGAATTCCGCACCGGCGGGGTGCGCGTGGTGCCGCCGGCAACCGCGCGCAAGGGCGCCTACATCGCCCCCGGCTGCGTGTTGATGCCCTCCTACGTCAACATCGGCGCCTATGTCGACTCCGGCACCATGGTCGACACCTGGGCCACGGTCGGCTCCTGCGCGCAGATCGGCAAGAACGTGCACCTCTCCGGCGGCGTCGGCATCGGCGGTGTGCTCGAGCCGGTGCAGGCCGCGCCCACCATCATCGAGGACAACTGCTTCATCGGCGCGCGCTCGGAGATCGTCGAGGGCGTGATCGTCGGCGAGGGCGCGGTGATCTCGATGGGCGTCTATATCGGCCAGAGCACCAAGATCTACAACCGCGAGACCGGCGAGATCTGCTTCGGCCGGGTGCCGCCCGGCGCCGTGGTGGTCCCCGGCAGTCTGCCCGCGAAGGACGGCAGCCACAGCCTCTACTGCGCGGTGATCATCAAGCAGGTCGACGAGAAGACCCGCGGCAAGGTCGGCATCAACGAGCTGCTGCGCGACATCTGATGACCATCGTGCTCTACGGTATCGCCAACTGCGATACCGTACGCAAGGCACGCGCCTGGCTGCAGGCGCGTGCCATCGATCATCGCTTCCACGATCTGCGCGCAGACGGCATCGACCCCGAACGGCTCGACACCTGGCTCGAGACGCTCGGCTGGGAGCAGCTCATCAACCGCCGCTCGGCGACCTGGCGCCAGCTCCCGCCCGAGCAGCGCGCCGATCTCGACACGACGCGCGCCCGCGCGCTGGTGCTCGCCCACCCCACCCTGATCCGCCGCCCGCTGCTCGAGCACGGCGCGACCATCCGGGTCGGTTTCAGCGCCACGGACTACGAGACCTGGTTCCAGCAATGACCCTCTCCCCCACCCTACAGCTCGCCCACGAGCTGATCGCCCGCCCCTCCGTCACCCCCGACGACCAGGGCTGTCAGCAGCTGCTCGCCGAGCGTCTGACCGCGCTCGGCTTCCGGATCGAGACGATGCCCTGCGACGGCGTCACCAACCTCTGGGCCCGTCGCGGCGACCAGGGGCCGCTGTTCTGCTTCGCCGGGCACACCGACGTGGTGCCGCCGGGGCCGCTCGAGCAGTGGGACTCGCCCCCCTTCGAGCCGAGCATCCGCGACGGCCTGCTCTACGGGCGTGGCGCGGCGGACATGAAGGGCTCGATCGCCGCCTTCGTCTGCGCATTGGAGGCGTTCATCGCGCGTCATCCCGATCACCACGGCTCGATCGCGTTGCTGATCACCAGTGACGAGGAGGGGCCTGCGACCGCAGGCACGGTGGAGGTGATGCGCCGGCTCAGGGCGCGCGGCGAGCGCATCGACTATGCGCTGGTCGGCGAGCCTTCGAGCAGCGCACGGCTCGGCGACACCATCAAGAACGGTCGACGGGGGAGTATCAGCGGCTTTCTCAAGGTGCGTGGCAAGCAGGGACACGTCGCCTATCCGGCACTGGCGCGCAACCCCTTCCACGAGAGCGCCCGGGCGTTGGCCGATCTCGTCGCCGAGGTGTGGGACCAGGGCAACGCGCACTTCCCGCCGACCAGCCTGCAGATCGCCAACCTGAACATGGGCACCGGGGCAGAGAACGTGGTGCCGGGCGAGCTCTGCGCACAGTTCAACCTGCGCTTCTCCACCGAACTCGACGCCGCCACCATCCAACGCCGGGTGGGCGCCATCCTCGACGCCGGCGGCTTCGACTACACGCTCGACTGGCGACTCTCGGGCGAACCCTTCCTCACCCCCAGCGGCGCCCTGGTCGAGGCCGCGCGCGCGGCGATCGCCGAGCACTGCGGCATCGCCACCGAGCTATCGACCGCCGGCGGCACCTCAGACGGGCGCTTCATCGCCCCGAGCGGCGCCCAGGTGGTCGAGCTCGGCCCGCGCAACGCCACCATCCACCAGGTCAACGAATGCGTCGGGGTCGACGAACTCGACCTGCTCAGCGACGTCTACGCCGGCATCCTCGAGCGCCTGCTCGGGGACGCGGACTGAGGCTTCGGCAGGCAACAGCGGCGGGCGCGTTCAGGGCGCCAGCCGCTGCTGCGCCGCCTCCGGCAACACGATGTTGAGCTCCAGCACCTCGTGGGCGTCTTCCTGCTCGTAGTTCACCGAGACCGCGTTCATGTCGACATCGACGTACTTGCGGATGACGTCGATGATCTCCTGCTGCAGCTTGGGCAGATAGGAGGGACGGTCGCGTGCGGCTCGATCGTGCGCCACCAGGATCTGCAGCCGTTCCTTGGCAACGTTGGCGGAGCCCTTCGGCTGCGAGGAGCGGAAGTAGTCGAGTAGGCCCATGGGTCACCCTTTGAATAGACGGCTCAGGAAGCCCTTCTTCTCCGCTTCGGTGAAGCGGTGCGGGATATCCTCCCCAAGATAGCGCGATACCGTGTCAGCGTACGCCTGGCCGGCATCACTGTCATGGTCGAGGATCACCGGGATACCGGCATTGGAGGCGCTCAGCACCGCCTTGGACTCGGGGATCACCCCGATCAGGCTCAGCGACAGGATCTCCTGCACGTCCTCGACACTGAGCATGTCGCCGTTGTCGACCCGACGCGGATCGTAGCGGGTGAGCAGCAGGTGCTCGCGGATCGGCTCATCGCCGTTCTCGGCGCGGCGCGACTTGCTCGACAGGATGCCGAGCATGCGATCGGAGTCACGCACCGAGGAGACCTCGGGATTGGTGACCACGATGGCGTCATCGGCATAGTACATCGCCATGGTCGCGCCATGCTCGATCCCGGCGGGCGAGTCGCAGACGACGAAGTCGAAGCTGTCGGAGAGCTCCTCGAGCACCCGGCCCACCGCATCCTTGGCCAGCGCATCCTTGTCGCGGGTCTGCGAGGCCGGGAGGATATAGAGATGGTCGCTGCGCTTGTCGCGGATCAGCGCCTGGTTGAGGGTTGCTTCCTCCTTGATGACATTGACGAAGTCGTAGACGACACGTCGCTCGCAACCCATGATCAGGTCGAGGTTGCGCAGTCCCACGTCGAAGTCGACCACCGCCGTGCGCTTACCCTTCAGGGCCAGCCCCATGGCCAGCGCAGCAGCAGTGGTCGTCTTGCCGACCCCGCCCTTACCCGAGGTGATTACGATGATTCTCGCCAAAGTTGCAGCCTCCTAATGGGGAGTGTTCCGTTTGTCGGTCCCCGGATCGATTCACAGTTTCTCGATGCGCAGGATCTTCTGATCGAGAAAAATCTGCACCGGGACCCCCTGCAGCTCGGCGGGGATGTTCTCGCTCACCCGGTAGTGGCCGGCGATGGCGACCAGCTCGGCCTGCAGGTCCTGGCAGAAGATTCGCGCCTCCAGGTCACCGTTGACACCCGCCATCGCGCGACCGCGCAGCGGGCCGTAGACATGGATGTTGCCGTCGGCCATCAACTCGGCCCCGGAGCTGACCGCCCCGACCACCGAGAGGTCGCCGCCGGCGGCATAGTGACGCTGTCCGGAGCGCACCGGACGGGCCACCAGCATCGAGGCGTGGACCGCCTCATCGGCGGCGGCACGCTCGGTGTTCTCGGCGTTGGCGGGACTCGGACGCGCGGCACGAGAATAGGTCTCGCCCAGCACCGCCAGCTCCATGGTCTCGGCGCTGGCGTGCTGCGCCTTGCTGCCGCCGCGCACACCGAAGGGGATCATCCCGTAGCCACGCAGCAGCCCCACCAACAACGGGAACTCGACCTCGCCGCCGGCAAAGTCGCCGAGATCGATCACGATCGGGGTGTTGCGGAAGAAATCGGGGGCCTGACCGACCTTGGCGCTGAGTTGATTGGCCACGGCCTCCATGTCGTCACCGAGCAGTCTGAAGATCGGCAGGGTGAACCCCGCCGCCTTGAGCTCGAAGGCCGCTGCGGCCTCACCTTCGAGCGATTGTGGATTCGCTGCCATAGTGTGATCTCGAGCGTCTCGCGCCCCCAGGTCTCCATGCTGTAGTCCCGCCGGCCGCTGCAGCGCGGACGACCACCCTGTCGAGCGGCAATGCTACCCGTTCGACGCGCGCCGGCATAGAGTGAGAGGGACGAACCGTCGCCACGCGCCCGCCAGTCGGCGGTGTGACGCGACGCCACCTCCCGTCAGCCCATCGCCCTCAGCCGGGCGGCCATTGCAGCGCGCGACCACCGAGCACATGCAGGTGCAGATGGAACACCGTCTGCCCGGCACCGGCGTTGCAGTTGATCACGGTGCGATAGCCACCCTTGGCGATCCCGGCCTGCTCGGCCACCTTGGCGGCGACCAGCAACAACTTGCCGAGCAGCTCGGCATCCTCCGCACCGGCCTCGCTGAGGGTCCGGATCGGTTTGCGCGGGATCACCAGCAGATGGGTGGGCGCCTGCGGGTTGAGGTCACGGAAGGCGACAACGTCCTCGTCCTCGTAGACGAGGTCGGCCTCGATTTCACCACGGGCGATCTTGCCGAAGATGGTATCGGTCATCCTGATGTTCGCTCCCAAGATCGAGATATCGCCCCGCTCGGGGCGGATGACCGGCGCGGCACTGGCCCGCCGGTCCCTTCAGAAGGCGCGGCGCCCGGCAAGGGCGAGCGCCAGGGTGCCACCGTCGAGCGCGTCCAGATCGCCGCCCAGGGGCACGCCCTGGGCGATCCGGGTGACCGCAACACCCTGCGCCGCGGCCAGCTCGGCGACGAACTGGGCCGTCGCTCCGCCCTCGACCGTGGGGCTGATGGCGAGTACCAGCTCGCGCACCCCGCCCTCGGCCAGCAGCGCCTCGAGCCGGTCGAGCCCGAGCTCGGCCGGACCGATGCCGTCGAGCGGCGAGAGCCGCCCGCCGAGGACGAAATAGCGCCCGCCGAAGTCGGTGGCCTGTTCGATGGCGACGACCTCGGAGGGCTGCTCGACCACGCACAGCAATCCGGCATCGCGACGGGGATCGGCGCAGATCGCACAGCGCTCGCGCTCGGTCAGGGTGCGGCAGCGATCACAGTGGCCGATGCGGGTCATCGCCTCGGCCATCACCCGCGCCAGCCGCGCCCCGCCCTCACGATCACGCTCGAGCAGGTGGAAGGCGATGCGCTGCGCCGACTTCGGCCCGACCCCGGGCAGACAGCGCAACGCATCGATCAGCTGATCGAGCAGGGCCCGCTCGCTCATGCGCGCTCGACCAACGGGCTCAGAAGGGGAACTTCATGCCCGGGGGCAGCGGCATGCCGGCGGTCACCGACGACATGGTCTCCTTCATCTTCTCGGCGACGCGCTGGGTGGCGTCGTTGATCGCCGCGGAGATCAGGTCCTCGAGCATCTCCTTGTCGTCGCCGAGCAGCGAGGGATCGATCTCGACGCGCTTGGCCTGGTACTTGCCGTTCATGGTCACCTTGACCATACCGCCACCGGCCTCGCCGGTCACCTCTTCCTCGGCCAGACGCGCCTGCGCCTGCTGCATCTCTTCCTGCATCTTCTGCGCCTGCTTGAGCAGGCCACCGAGTCCAGCTTTCATCTTGGATCTACCTCGTTGACGGATGATTGGGGACATCGCGCCCCCGGCAAGGGACAGCGCATGACGGAGCGCTGGCCCGGGGCGGTGTGCGCGTCGCGACCGGACGCAAGGATACATGGCTCGAGCGGACGCGGGGAGGCATGACAGCGGCCAGCGCCCGGCATGCGCGGACTCAGCCCTGCGGCTCGATACTGCCCGGGACCCAGTCGGCGGCGAACTGCTCGCGCATCCGCTCGGCCACCGGATCGGCGTGCATCGTCTCCTCGGCCGTGCGCTGACGCGCCTCGGCCTCGCGCACGCGGCGCTGGGCGAGCGTCTCCTGTTCGGGGCGGGCAACCTGGAACTCGAGGCGCACCGGTTCGCCGAGCGCGGCCTCGAGCGCCTCGCGCAAGCGACTCTCGGCCGAGGCCACGCGCAGATGCTCGACCGCCGGGTCCAGACTCAGCAGCAACCGGCCATCGGCCCAGTCGAGAAAACCACAATTGTGCGCCAGCTCGCCGGCGATACCGCGCACCCGCAACCCGGCGACGAGTTGCTGCCACTGCGCCGGGGAGCCGAGATCGGCACGGGCGGCGGCAGGCGTGGGCGGCGGCGCAACGGGCTCGGGCGCGGACGGCTCGGGGGCCGGGCTCGGGTCGGCGACCTCCCAAGGCGGCACACCAGCGGCGGGCGCACTGCCCGGCGAGGGCGCAGCTGGCGGCGCCGCGACGGGCGCAGGCGCCGATGGCTCGGGAGCCGGGGGCGGTGCCGGGGCGGCAACCTCCCAGGGTGGCGTGCCAGAGGCGCTCGAGCCACCGCTCGGCGCTGGCGCGCTCGGACGGGGCGCGGCCTCGGGGACGGGGCGCGGATCGGGCGCCTGCCGCGCGGCAGGCGCGCCGCCGGGCTGCCCGGCGGGCGAGGCGGGGCGGAAGGCGAGCGCGCGCAGCAGCACCATCTCGAGTCCGGCGCGCGGGTCCGGGGCGAGGGCGAGATCGCCCTGCCCGGTCAGCGCGACCTGGTAGTAGAGCTGCACGTCCTCGGGCGAGAGGCGCGCGGCCAGGGCGCGAAGACGATCCCCATCGGGATCGTCGGCGGCGAGCAGCTGCGGCACCTGCTGGACCAGCGCCAGACGATGCAGCAACGCGATCAGTTCGCGCAGCAGCTCGGCGTAATCGGGGGTGAGCGCGGCGACGCGCTCGACCTCGGCGAGCAGCGCGGCGCCGTCGCCACCGGCCAGCGCCTCGACCAGCGCCAGCACCACCTCGCCATCGAGGGTGCCGAGCATGGCGCGCACCTCGGACTCGACCAGCCGACCGCCGCCGAAGGCGATCGCCTGATCGAGCAGGCTCAGCGCATCGCGCATGCTGCCGTCGGCGGCGCGCGCGAGCTGGGCCAGCGCCGGCGTCTCGAATCCCAGCCCCTCGGTCTCGAGCACATGACGCAGGTGCGCGCCGATCTCATCGGGCAGCAGGCGGCGCAGGTTGAACTGCAGGCAGCGCGAGAGCACGGTCACCGGCAGACGCTGCGGATCGGTGGTGGCGAGCAGGAACTTGACGTGCGGCGGCGGCTCCTCGAGCGTCTTCAACAGGGCGTTGAAGCTGTGCGCCGAGAACATGTGCACCTCGTCGATGAGATACACCTTGCAGCGACCGTGCGCCGGCGCATAGGGGACGTTGTCGAGCAGCTCACGGGTCTGGTCGACCTTGGTGCGCGAGGCCGCGTCGACCTCGATCAGATCGACGAAGCGCCCGGCATCGACCTCGCGACAGGTCGCGCACCGACCACAGGGGTGGGCGCTCACGCCCTGCTCGCAATTGAGCGACTTGGCGAGGATGCGCGCCAGGGTGGTCTTGCCAACCCCGCGGGTACCGGTGAACAGATAGGCGTGATGCAGCTGGCCGCGATCGAGCGCATTGGCGAGCGCCCTCACCACATGCTGCTGGCCGACCATCTCGTCGAACGACTTGGGGCGCCACTTACGGGCGAGCACCTGGTAGGACATGCGCGACTCGAATCGGTCGAAACTCTGTTGCAGGGCGCGCACGCTGGCGAGCGCGGGGAGCTTCCTAAGGGTGGCGTCTGGCGTCGCGGACCGAGGCCGGCGTCAGCGCGGAATCTGGGGCGGCAACCCGCGCCAGCCACACCCCGGCACACGCTTCAACCGCTGCGGCTGCTCCCTTCCGGGCCTGACCGGGTTCACGATCTCACGTTGCGAGGGGACCGACACGGGTCACCATAACGCTCTTGCAGCCATCAGACGATGACGACAAGAGCACGAGAGATTAACAAAGTGCGCCACGGAAGACAAACGGCATACCAGCGCCCAGCTGACGCCGACGGGTTGAACCACAAAGGCGCCAAGGCCGCAAAGAGGTGTGAGGGCTGTCAGCCTCCAGTCATCAGCCGCCAGTGGGCGCTTGCTTTCAACCGTCGTCATCATCGGCCGGCCGCCTCTTCACTGGAGGCTGACGGCTGGTGGCTTTTTCCCTTCGCGCCTTTGTGGTTCAACCTTCCCCATCCTCATCTCGGCAAGCGCGCGCGGCGCTGCTAGAGTGGGGCGAGTTCCGCAACCGCCCGACTCCGACCGCCATGCGCCCGATCTTGCTGACCCCGCTGCTGTTCGCACTCGCCCTGCCCGCGCCGAGCCTGGCGCAGGAGGCGGAGACCGATGCCTGGGAGCGTGCCCAGAGCACCGCCGCCGCGTGGTGGCAACGCTCGCGCGAACTCGCCGACCAGGCGGCGGCCGACGCCCGACGACTGCTCGGCGATGATGACGACGATCTCGGTCGTGCCTGGGAGCGGGCGCGCCCCGAGCTGGAGGAGGCGCTGACCCTCACCGAGCGCCAGGCGACGCTGCCCGAGCGCGCCTGGTTCGGTCCCGACCGCGACTCCAACCAGACCGAGATCGATGCCCTGCTCGATCGTGCCGTCGCGCTGCTCTCGGTCTCGCCGGCGCTCGCCCAGCGCGCGCGCATCCGCGAGCTCAACGCCCGCATCGTCGAGCTGCGCGCCCAGATCGCCGAGTCCAGACAGCAGCAGCTCACCGCCCCCGAGCAGTCGACCCTGCTCAAGACCCGCGCCGACCACGCCGCGGCGATCGCCCGCGACCAGCGCGAGATCACCGCGATCGAGACCGAGATCGCCGCGATCGAGCGTGGCTTCGCCGCCGAGCTGCGTGCCATGGGGCTGGACATCGACGACGAACAGGTGCGCTTCCTGCTCTCGACCGTGGTCGGCGACAACGTCGTCGAGCTCGGCATCCTCTTCGACAACGTCCGCACCCTCACCGAACAGCTCGAACAGCTGGTCGCCGAGAGCGGCGAGGATCTGGAGAGCGCGCGTCGCTACTACGGACTCTACGTGGTGCTGCTGCAGACCCTGGAGCACCTCCACCGCCGTATCGAGCGCCAGATCGAGGACGACTACCTGCCGCGCATCGACGCCATCGCCGAGCGCGCCCGCACGCTCGCCGCCGAGACCCGCACGCTCAAGGCGCAGAACCCCGAGCGCACCGCGCTGCTCGAGGCCAACCTCGAGGCACAGCGCGTCACCGGCGAGGCGGCGGCGGTCTATCGGAGCTATCTCGAGGACCAGGCGCGTCAGATCCGCGCCGCGCGCGCGCAGCTCGCCGGCGACATCGCCACCGCCTGGAACACCTATCAGACAGTCAGCCTCTCGGGCGAGTTGGTGGGGCTGGTGCGCGCCAGCCAGCGCCTGCTCGAGGCGCTGATGGAGCGCCAGCTCCCGGCGCTGCGCCCGTTCGAGAACCTGGAGATGCAGCGCGAGATGCTGCGCCTGACCGAGCGTCTGCGCGGCCCCGATCAGGGCAGGTAGGGATAGGGCTCGGCGCTGCCCAGCGGGGCGTGGCCGAACACCAGCTGGCCGGCGGCGCCGTCGCTGAAGGCGAGCCGGCCGATACCGTTGCGACCGCTGAGATCGCGCACCAGATCCGCCCAGCCGCTGCGCCCGTCCTCACAGTACAGCTCGTAGATCGCGGCGGGATCACCGGAGAAGGCGCTGTAACCACCGCGACAACGGGTCTTCGGGCTGGTCAGATTCAGCTTGCCGGTGAACAGGGTCGAACGGTAGTCACCGCTGAACACCTCGCCATCGACCACCGCCACCACCGGCCCCGAGGTCGAGCGACCCGGCGAGGGCACCTCGGGACGGGGACGTTCGAGATTGTCGATCACCTGACTGACGCAGGTGGCGTAGACCTCGATCTCGAGGTGCTCGCACAGCCGCCTGCCGTACTCCTCCGGCGGCACCTCGACGGCGATGCCACCGAGACGCTGCGGCGGGATCAGCGCACACCCCGCAAGCAGACCGAGCAACACGACGGGCACGACGATTCTGGACATGACGTTCTCCCTCGGCGACGGCGGCGCGGCCCGCGCCCGCCTCGACCCTCGACCGGCCGCGGTCAGGCGCGGCTCCCGAGCGCCCATTGTATGTCATGCGGATGCGCCGGGGCGCGATTGCCGCTACAGTGACCGCAACCGCGCCAGGGTCGAGGCGCGACCGTCACATCCCCGGAGCCTCCCGATGAGACTGCGCCAATCGTCACCGCATCCCTTTCGTCGATCGCGACGTGGTGTCGTGCTGGCCCTGGCGCTGAGCCTGCTCGGCGCCTGCAGCGACCCGCTGCTGAAGGACCAGCCCCTGCCCCGTCAGCTCGCCATCGCCGCCTGCATCGGCCAGTGCGACAGCGCGCGCGAGCACTGTCGCGCGAGCGCGCGCGCCGACTACCGCGACTGCGAGGCCGACCATACCGAGGCCTTCCGCGACTATCGCTGGTGTCTCAGCGAGGTCGGCACATTCAACGATGAACTCGACTGCGGCTATCCCTGGTGGTCGTGCGCCGAGAACCTTTACGGTTACTGCACCAATCGCCATCGCGCGTGCCGCGAGGCCTGCGCCGCAGACCCGCACCAGCTGGTGCGCTGAGAGCCGCGGCGCCGCTCAGCCGCCGAGCAGCAGCGCCGCGAGCACCACCAGGGCGATCTCGGTCAGCTCGACCAGGGCGCCGGCGGTGTCGCCGGTGAAGCCGCCGAGCCGGGCGCGCATGGCGCGACGCGCCAGCCACAACACCGCCAGGGCACACCCGGCCAGCACCAGCCCCAGCCCACCGAGTACCAGCACACAGCCGAGGAAGGCCGCGCCGCTCGCCGTCCACGCCCAGGTGCGCCCGAGATGGGCGACCTGATCGCTGACGATGCCCTGGGTGCGGGCATAGGCGGTAGTGAGCATCAGCGGCGGCAGCACCGCGCGCGCGAGCAGCGGCACCCAGAGCAGCAGCCAGGCCGCCTCGACATCGAGGAGCAGCTGCAGCGCGCTCCACTTGAGCAGCAGCGCCAGCCCCAGCACCGCCACCGCCATCGGCCCGCTGCGCGGGTCCTTCATGATCTCCAGGGTGCGGGCGCGGTCGCCGAGTCCGCCGATCCAGGCGTCGGCGCTATCGGCCAGGCCGTCGCAGTGCAGCCCGCCGGTCGACCAGGTCCAGAAGGCGAGCAGCAGTGCCGCACCGAGCAGCGGGTCGGTGTGCTGCGCGGCGAGCGCGGCGAGCGCGAGCAGCGCGCCGAGCACCAGCCCGACAACCGGGTACCAGGCCACCGAGCGGCCCTGGTCGACGGGGTCGACCACGCCGGGGTCGGGAAAGGGCAGCCGGGTCAACAGCCGCCCGGCGGCATAGAAGGGAACGAGATGGGACATCAGGGACCTCGATGGGTCACCAGGCTGGGGCGGCCCGGTGAGGGTGGGACACGGACGCGACTGCGCCCGGCATGGGCGACCTCGAGCAGGATCATCGCTCGCGGCGGCATCTCCAGCACCTCGGCGAGGATCGCGCGAATCACCCCGCCGTGGGTCACCACCAGCGCGTCCGGCCCGCCGCCCTCGAGCAGCGCGCGCCAGGCCGCGCGGGTCCGGGCGAGGAAGTCAGACATCGGCTCGCCCCCCGGCGGGGTGAAGCCGAGCGGGTCATCCCACAGCCGCCAGAGTTCATCCTCGGGGAGCTCGCTGGCCGAGCACCCCTCCCAATCGCCGAAGTGACGCTCTGCCAGCGCGGGTTCGAGCACCAGCTCGAGCCCGCGCTGTGCGGCCAGCTCGCGGGCGAAGGCCGCGCAGCGCTGCAATGGCGAGCTGACCACCAGCCGCGGCTCGTCGAGCCCGGCGGTGGCCGCGCGCAGCTGCGACCAGCCGCGCGCGCTCAGCGGATCATCGCAACTGCCGCGCAGGCGGCTCCCGCCCTCGACCTCGCCGTGACGCAGCAGGTCGATCAGCCGGCCGCGCAGGCTCAGCACGCGTTGCTCACTCCGGCCTCGTCAAAAGTCGCCATGTCGCGATGCACCGCACAGGCCAGACGCAGCAGCGGCACCGCGGCGCAGGCGCCGGTCGCCTCGCCGAGACGGAAGCCGAGATCGAGCAGCGGGTTGGCCTCCAGCGCCTCCATCATCAGCCGATGACCGGGCTCGGCCGAGCGATGCGAGAACAGCATCCAGTCGCGCGCCGCAGGCTGCAGACGCACCGCGGCGAGCGCCGCCGAGGAGACGATGAAGCCGTCGATCAGCATCACCACGCCACGCTGGGCGGCACGCAGATAGGCGCCGGCGAGCGCGGCGATCTCGAAACCGCCGAGCCGGCGCAGCATCTCCAGCGGGTCGCGCGGTTCGCTGGCGTGCAGCTCCAGCGCACGCGCCACCACCTCGGCCTTGCGGTTGACCCCGGCGCTGTCCAGCCCGGTCCCCGGTCCCACCACCTCGGAGGCGGCGCGATCGAGCAGCGCGCAGCCCAGCGCGGCGGCGGCGGTGGTGTTGGCGATACCGAGCTCGCCACCGATGATCAGCCGCA
Source organism: Marichromatium sp. AB32 (assembly GCF_003718675.1). Classification (NCBI taxonomy): domain Bacteria; kingdom Pseudomonadati; phylum Pseudomonadota; class Gammaproteobacteria; order Chromatiales; family Chromatiaceae; genus Marichromatium; species Marichromatium sp. AB32. Next base: position 10,964 of record NZ_RHFJ01000042.1, on the reverse strand, counting down.
CGCCCTCGGCGACGGCGCGATCGACCGCGTCGCGCCCGATGTCGAGCGCCCGCGCAAGCTGCTCGGGGGTCATCGCCGGCTCGCGGGCGATGTTGCCGCTCCCCGGCCCGAGGGGTTCGGAGCGCACGCCCTCGACGACCTCCGAGCCGGTGGCCAGGCCCAGCTCGATGATATCGAGCCTAGCGCCGACCGCCTTGGCCATCACCGCGACCCCCGCCCCACCATTGGCGATGTTGCGGACCATCTGCTTGGTGACATCCTGGGGATAGCGCGACACACCCTCGGCGGCAACCCCGTGGTCGGCGGCGAACAACAGCACCCGCACCGGATCGACCTCCGGGGTGGCGGTGCGTTGCAGGCCGGCCAGACGCACCGCCAGCTCCTCGAGCCGACCGAGCGAGCCCGGTGGCTTGGTGAGCTGGTCCTGACGCGCGAGCGCATGCTGCACGGCGGTCTGATCGATCGGGGGACAGGGCTCGGCGAGCCAGTCGAGGGTCGGGGTCATGGGCGCACCTCATGGATGGGAGCGATGAGCGTCGCGCACTACCGGCGCGACGGGTCGAATGCCGCACGGGGCGGCGGGAAGGGATCGAGGACACGACGGCCTTGCTCGCCGGGCGGCCCCGCCCCGACGCGGGGCGGAGCGACGTCCGGGGTCAGGGCTGGTAGCGCAGGGTCAGGTAGAACGCGCGACCGGGCTGATTGTACAGATAGGCCGTTTCATAGGTCTCGTCGAGGGCGTTGGCGAGCCGTCCCTGGAGGCGCAGCGCCGGGTTGAAGGCGTATTCGAGACGCAGATCGAGCAGCGCATAGGCGTCGAGATCGACCTGGTTGGCGAGGTCGTCGTAGCGCTCGCCGACCAGTTGCAGGGTCGCACCGGCGCGCCAGCGTCCGAGCGTGCGATCGAGATCGAGCTGCAGGCTCTGCTCGGCGCGACGCGGCAGCAGATTGCCGTCGTTGGCGCCCTCGGAGCGGTTCTCGGGATCGAGCAGGGTGAGGTTGCCGGCCAGCGTCCAGTCGTCCCAGCGGAGATCGGCCGCGGCCTCGAGGCCGCGGATCCGCGCCGAGTCGACGTTGGCCGGGGCGAAGATGGCCGAGTCATAGGCGATCAGGTCGTCGATCTCGGTCTGGTAGAGGCTCAGCTGCCAGTCGCCGCGCATCCGCCCGGGCAGCGGCAGCGGGCCGTTGGCCATCAGCTCGATGCTCTCGGACTCCTCGGGATCGAGCGCGGTGTTGCCGAAGCCCGGGTAGTAGAGCTCGTTGAAGGTCGGCGCCTTGAAGCCGGTGCCGTAGGAGAGCGCGACCTGGATGTCGTTGGCGAACAGATAACCGAGCGCGGCGCTGCCGGTGGTGTGGCTGCCGAACTGCTGGTTGTCGTCCTGACGCAGGCTGAGCTTGAGATCGAAGGCGCCGAAGCTGCCCTGGTACTGACCGAACACGCCGAGGTTGTCGCGCGCGTCCTCGGCATAGTCGACGGTCCCGCTGACCCGATCGTCGACATAGTCGATCCCGAGGCTCACCAGCTGCCCGGCGGCGATGGTGACATCACTCTGCAGCGAGAGGCTGTCGCGCTCGGTCTGGAAGCGGTCGACGAACTGATCGAAGACCGCCGCGGCGGCATCGTCGTAGAACACCCGGTAATCATCCCAGCTGCGCCCGGCGGTGAGCGTCAGGGTCCAGGCATCGAGCGGGCGCAGGGTGGCGTTGGCGCCGAAGACCTGCTGCGAGGAGCGGGCCTTGTTGCCGGAGAAGGCCGAGCCGTCGAAGTCGTTGGCACTCTCGGCGCTGAGCAGGTGGAATTCGACCTCGGCGCGCTCGTTGAAGGCATAACCGGCGCGGGCGCTGACGCCGTGACTGCTGTAGCCGTCGCGATCGGGCTGATCGACGCCGCAACCGGCATAGGGGAAGGGGCGACCGGCGCAGGCGTTGATGCCGTCGGTCTGCTCGAAGTTGGCGCCGAGGTTGAACCAGGCGTGCTCGCCGCCGCCGGAGAGCCCGCCGGAGACGCTGGCGGTGCCCAGCTCGCCGACACCGACGCTGAAGCGCGGGGTGAGCGCGCCGCCGCCGCGACGGGTGAAGACCTGGATGACACCGCCGATGGCCTCGGAGCCGTAGAGGCTCGAACGCGGCCCGCGCACCACCTCGATGCGCTCGATCTGATCGACCGGCAGGTCCTGCAGCGAGGTCGTGCCCAGGGTGGCCGAGCCGACACGCACCCCGTCGATCAGCACCAGCACGTGATCGGAATTGGTGCCGCGCAGCATCACCGAGGCCGACTGGCCGGGACCGCCGTTCTGGGCGATGCTCACGCCGGGCAGGGTGCGCAGCAGATCGGGCACCGAGCGGGCCTGACGCCGCTCGATCTCGGCGCGATCGATCACGCTCACCGTGGCCAGGGTCTCGCCCGCCGGCTCGGCGGTACGCGTGGCAGTGACCACCGTCGGCTCCAACACCTGGGAATCGGTCTGGGCCAGGACCTGGGCGCTCAAGGGCGCGGCCAGCGCCGCCAGCATCAAGGGACTCTTCATCACATGCTCCTCACAGGACCCCGCACACCCGCAGGGGTCGACAACAGAGAGGGGCTGGATGCTCGGCGGGCAGACGTCACCGGCCACGCGCTGGATGCGCGAGGAGCCGCGATCGCCACCCGGTCTACCCACGCAGCCCCGGCTTGACGGACCCGCCCGGCCTCGCTTTGCGGGCACTGCGGATCCTGATTCCGAGGCCGGTCTCCGGGCTCACGAGCGGGCCGGCATGGCCCCGGACGCGACGCCTTCCCGTGATCGACACAGTGGCATCAGGTCGCGCCCTGATTCGTCTACCGTTGCGGGGGCAGCGCCGGACTGACCGATCGCGGACGATCGGCGCACCGGTCTTCCCGTTTCAGCCCCGGGAACTGGGTCCAGGGGCCACCGCGGAATCGAGGGCGCCGATTAAGTCCGATCGGAAGGAGCAAGTCAACGCCCGCCCCCGCCACGGGACAGACTGACTGACCGGGGTCAAGCCGAGAACGATACCGCCGACGCCGCTCGCAGAGAGCGGGCGCCGCGGGGGGAGGGTCAGAGTCCGGAGACCTCGGGCAGCGCAGACTCGGGCGCGCGGACCGACTCGATCCGCGCCGCCTGGGCGCTCGGCCAGCGGGTGAGATACTCGTCGGTGAAGAAGAAGCGATCCTCGCCGAAGGCCGGCACCAGATCGTCGAGCCAGGTCGCCTTGGGGTCGAAGCGGGCGAAGAAGGGGCGGTTGACCCAGTCGGGGTTGCGTCCCTGGAGGAAGCGCAGCACGAACACCCGCTCGCCGGCGACCTCGGTCACGCCCTGGATCTCGATCTTGCCCGGCCCCGCACTCATGCTCGGACCGCGCGCGGTGCGAGCCAGCCCCGAGACCCCCTGGATCGCCTCGCGATAGATCTCCCAGGCACGCACCAGCGGCACCTCGAAGTAGTGCTGGGCGCCGGTATCGCGCTGCACGAACATGTAGTAGGGGATGATGCCGAGGCGCACCTGGGTGCGCCACATCCGCGTCCACACCTCGGGGTCGTCGTTGATGTGGGCGAGCAACGGCCCCTGGCTGCGGATCTCGGCGCCGGTGGCGCGCAGCCGCGCGATCGCCTCGCGGGCGGTCGCGGTCTCGAGCTCGCGCCAGTGGTTGGTGTGGGCCATCAGCGCGACGTGCTTGCCGTTGGCCACCAGCCGCTCGAGCAACGCCATCAGCTGGTCGCTGTCGGCGTCGCCGACGAAACGCTGGGGCCAGAAGGTCAACGCCTTGGTGCCGATGCGGATACTCTGGACGTGATCGAACTCGGGACGCAGCAGCGGCTCGAGATAGGCCTCGAGATGGCGCGCCTTCATCACCATCGGATCACCGCCGGTGATCAACAGATCGGTGACCTGCGGGTGCTGGCGCAGATAGGCGTGCAGCCCGGAGGCCTCGTTCGAGGCGATGCGCAGCGACTTGTCGCCGACGAACTGCGCCCAGCGGAAGCAGAAGCTGCAATAGGCGTGACAGGTCTGCCCCTGACTGGGGAAGAACAGCACGGTCTCGCGATACTTGTGCTGCAGCCCTTCGAGCGGGCGCTCGCCGTCGAGCTTGGGCAGGTTGCTCTCGAGCTGTCCGGCGGGATGGGGGTTGAGCTCGGCGCGGATCTCGCGCACCGCGGCCTCGAGCGCGGCGGGCGCGGCCTCGGCGCGCAGCAGGTCGGCAATGCGGCTGAAATGACGCTCGCTGAGCATCCCCTGCTGCGGGAATACCAGCTGGAAGATCGGATCATCGGGGACATTGTCCCAGTCAATCAGTTCATCGATCACATAGTCGTTGACGCGAAACGGCAGCACGGTCGAGACCACCTTCATCGCGAAACGGCGATCCTCGGAGAGTCCACGCAGCGCATCGATGCGGTCGAGATTACGCTGGGTGTGGACACGGAACGGGCGGGCGGACTCGACCGCCACCGCCCGCTTGGGCTGGGCATTGTTGTAGGACATGACAAAGCTCCTCTGTGGATAGTCAGAAGAGGACGCTGAACCGAATGGGCACGGCTATCCAAAGGGGTTGGCGAAAGAAGTGACGGTATTCGTCGTACGCGCTTCGCCGGCGCCGGGCGCGTGAGCGCGCCACCAGAGGATCCGAGCAGCCGCCCGGACTGGCAAAACCATTGCAAAGGATTTCACCATCCTAACACAGGAACCCTGCCCGATCCGGCGCGAGGGACACGGATCGCATGACAGGGGCACAGTCACCCGCACCCGGACGATGGGTGCGCAATCATCGGGAGCGACATGGACAGGCATCGACAGCTGAGCGCCCGGGCGCTCCTCGGCGGCGCGCTACTCGGCGCCCTGCTCACCCCGTGCAACGTCTACGCCGGACTGAAGATCGGCTGGTCGTTCAACATCTCGATCGTGGCGCTGCTGATCGCCAGCGGACTCTGGGCACTGCTTGCGCGACTGCGCCTGAGCGCGCCGCTGGCCATCGGCGAGGGCAACATCACCCAGACCACCGCGTCCTCCGCGGCCAACATCATCTCCGGCGGGCTGGTCGCGCCGATCCCGGCCCTGGCGATGCTCTCCGGCGGCAACCTGCCCGCCGTCGAGCTGATCGCCTGGGTGTTCGCGGTGAGCTTCCTCGGCATCTGGGTCGCCTGGTATCTGCGCGCCGGGCTGATCGTGCGTACCCCGCTGCCCTTCCCCACCGGTCGCGCCACCGCCGAGGCATTGCAGGAGATGTTCCGCCAGGGTCGCGAGGCACGGCTGAGACTGCGCGTCCTGCTCGGCGCCGGCGCCCTGGCCGCCGCGCTCAAGTGGCTCGACAGCGGTCGCTGGGCGCTGCCGCGTCCGGGACTCGGCGTCGAGCTGCCCGCCGCCGGCGCACTCGCCGGCGGCGCGGCGATCAGCGCCAAGAACCTCACCCTCAGCCTCGACCCCTCGCTGATGCTCGCCGGCTTCGGCGCCATCATCGGGGTCCGCGCCGGGCTCTCGCTGTTGCTCGGCGCGCTCATCGCCTGGGCGCTGCTCGGCCCGCTGGGGTTGTACCAGGGGTTCATCCTGCCGGGCGCGACCGACCCGGCTGCGAGCTGGTTCGGAACCATGATCGAATGGCTGCTGTGGCCCGGGGTGGCTCTATTGGTGGCCGCGACCCTGACCCGGCTGGTGCTGCAACTGCGCGCCGCCCATGCCGCGGGCACCGGCACCGGGCGAAACGACGACGGGGCCACACTGCACCGCGCACTCGGACTGGCGCTCGCCAGCGCCCTGGTGGTGCTCGCCCAGACGCAGATCTTCGGCATCCACTGGCTGCTCGCGCTGCTGGCGGTGCCGATCGCCTTCGTGCTGGCGATGGTGGCGGCGCGCGTGGTCGGCGAGACCGGCATCCCGCCGATCGGCGCCATCGGCAAGGTCTCGCAGCTCGGCAGCGGCATCACCGCGCCGGGCGACCAGACGGCCAACCTGGTCGGCGCCAACGTCGCCGGCGGCGCGGCCGGGCAGAGCGCCGATCTGCTCAACGACTTCAAGGCCGGACACGCGATCGGCGCCACCCCGGGCTACCAGGTGATCGCGCAGTGTCTGGGGGTGGCCGTGGGCAGTGTGGTCGGCAGCCTGGTCTATCTGCGCCTGATCCCGGACCCGGCGACCATGCTGATCACCGAGCAGTGGCCGGCCCCGGCGGTAGCAACCTGGAAGGTGGTGGCCGAGACCCTCGACCAGGGACTCGCCGCGCTGCCGCCGAGCGCGCTCGCCGCACTCCTCCTCGCCGCCGGCTGCGGGGTCGTGCTGACCCTGCTCGAACACCGCCACGGACCGCGCCGGGTACCGAGCGCGCCAGCGCTGGGGCTGGCGATGGTGATCCCGGCATCGCTCTCGCTCACCCTCTGTCTCGGCAGTCTGGTCGGGCACGCCCTCGCCCGCTACCGCCCACGACTGGCCGAGCGCTTCCTGCTCGCCGCGGCCGCCGGGCTGATCGCCGGCGAGAGCCTCAGCGGCGTCACCCGCGCCCTGCTCGGCGTCCTCGGCTGAGGCTCAGACCTTGAACCGCCGGGTGCGCTCCTGCTGCTCGGCGGCGAGCGCGGCGAGCGCCTCGGCGGCCTCGGCGATGCGTCGCGAGACGGCGGCGATCTCCTCCTCCTCGTGGCTGATGCCGGAGAGGTTGCGGTCGATCTCCTCGGCCACCGCGCGCTGCTGCTCGGCGGCGCTGGCGATCTGGCCGTTCATGTCGTTGACGGTGGCCACCTCGGCGGTGATCGCCTCGAGCGATGCACCGGCGCGTCCGGCCTGGGCAACGCTCTCGCCGGCCTTGGTGCGACCGTCGGCCATCACCGTGACCGCCTCACGGGCGCCGCCCTGCAGCGCCTCGATCATGCCCTGGATCTCATGGGTGGCCGACTGGGTGCGCCCGGCAAGGCTGCGCACCTCGTCGGCGACCACCGCGAAGCCGCGCCCCTGCTCGCCCGCGCGCGCCGCCTCGATCGCGGCATTGAGCGCGAGCAGGTTGGTCTGCTCGGCGATGCCGCCGATCACATCGAGGATCCGGCCGATCGACTCGGCATCGTCCGAGAGCCGCGCGATCACCGTCGCGGCGTTCTCCACCGCCGCGGCCAGGGACTCGATGGCGTCGATCGTCTCGCGCACCACCGCCGCGCCACCGCCGGCCTCGCGCTCCATGTCACGGGTCGCCTCGGCCGCGCGCGTGGCGTTGCGCGCGACCTCGGCGACGGTGGCGGTCATCTCGGTCATGGCGGTGGCGACCTGATCGGTGCCCGACTGCTGACGCTCGAGCTGAGCGCGGATCTGCTCGCTGGTCGCCGACAGCCCACCGGCCGCCTCGCTCAACCGATCGCCACCCCCGACCAGCTCCCTGACCAGGTTGTGGATACGGTCGACGAAGGCGTTGAAGGCCACCGCCAGCTCGGTCAGCTCGTTGCGACCGCGTGCCTCGAGGTGCTGGGTGAGATCGCCGTCGCCGTGGGCGATGTCGTTCATGCGCGTGGCAGCGGCGCGAATCGGCCGGGCGATGGCGCGACTCAGCAGCCAGGTCAGCACGGCGCCGACACAGAGCGCCAGCAGACTGAAGAGCAAGGCGTCGCGGATGGCGCGATTGAAGGCGCCGACGTCGTCGCTGCGATCGAGCAGCAGCTCGACCACCCCCACGGGCTCGCCGGCATAGTCGGTGATCGCTTGCGCCAGCAGCGCCATCGGCGTGTCGCGATAGAGGATCTGGCGCTGGATGCGCTCACCCGCGATGACCTGGCGCATCTCCTCGGCGGTCAGCCGGGTGCCGTCCTCGATGGTCCCGGCGAAGGGTTCGAAGTCCTGGCCGCGCCGCAGCGTGAGCTGGGCACGGGCACCGAAGCGCTCGGTGAAGTCGACGAAGAAGGGCTCGCCGAAGGAGAGCCCGAACTCGACCGAACCGCGATGGCGCCCGTCGGGCGCGAACATCGGCACGATGCCACGGATCCCCAGCCCGGCGCGCCCCTCCTCCAGGCCGCTGACCGGCGCGCGGGTGCGGTTGGCGGCGAGCACGGTGTGGCGAAACCCCGACAGGTCGTCGCCGAACTTCTCCGGCATGTGCAGCCGCAGGAAGGAGGTGGCCGGCGGGGTATGGAACTGGAACTGCACCAGACCGTATTGCCGGTGCATCCGCTCGAACAGCGGCAGGGTGAGTTCGCGCAGCCGCGCGCGATCGCCGGCGGCGAAGGCGGCGCGGACATCCGGGACGTTGGAGAGCGCCGCGGCGAGCGAGACGGCGCGTGTCGCCTCCTCATCGAGCGCCGAGCGCAGGGTGAGGAAGAGGTCCTGGAGCCGGCGTTGCTCGGCGCGCTCGGAGAGCGCGCCGAGGTTGTGGAAGACGCTGGGCAGGATCAGCGCCACCGTGACCAGGATCGCCGCCATGCCGCCAACGGCCAGCTGCACACTGATGCGGACTCTGCTCAGCACATCGCCCTCCTCGCGGTTTCGTCGGTACCACAGGGTTATGCTGGCGCAACATACACGAAAAGCGCACGTCAGCGATCAAAACGACGCTATCCAAGGGGTCTTTCAGGCTGACCCGGCACCGCTCACCGTGACGAACAGATAGCCTATATAGGCGAGATAGCTGCCGATCAGCACCACCCCCTCGACCCGGTTGATCCGTCCCTGACGGCGCCAGCCATAGCCGAACACGAACAGCGACAGGGTCAGCAGCACCATCACCGGGATATCGCGCGAGAGCACCTCGGGGGCGATTGCGATCGGCTGGATGGCCCCGGCGATACCGACCACGGCAAGGGTGTTGAACAGATTCGAGCCGATCACGTTGCCCAGCGCGAGATCGTGTTCACCCTTGCGCACCGCGGCGATCGAGGAGGCCAGCTCGGGCAGCGAGGTGCCGATGGCGACGATGGTCAGCCCGATCACCAGGTCGCTGACGCCGAAGCCGTAGGCGATCTCGACCGCCCCCCACACCAGCAGCCGCGAGCTGGCCAGCAGGACCACCAGCCCCAGCGCGAGCAGCCACAGGGCACGACCGAGCGGCAGCGGATGACGCTCGAGCTCCTGCTCCATCTCGCCGCCGAGCGCATCGCCACGCCCGCGCATCCCCTGGACGATGGTCCAGCCCATCACCAGCGCGAAGACCGCGAGCAACCCCCAGGCATCGAGCCGCGACAGCTCACCGTCCCACAGCTGATAGACCGCCAGCGCGGTGATCAGCGCGAGCAGCGGCAGCTCGCGCCGCAGCAACCGCGAGTGCACCGCGATCGGACTGAGCAGCGCGGTGATACCGAGGATCAGCGCGATATTGGTGATGTTCGAGCCATAGGCGTTGCCGAGCGCGAGCCCGGGATTGCCCTGGGCGGCGGCAAAGCCCGAGACCACCATCTCCGGGGCCGAGGTGCCGAATCCGACCACCACCATGCCGATCAACAAGGCCGGCATTCCCAGATGGCCCGCGGTCGCCGCGGCCCCCTCGACGAACCGATCCGCGCTCCAGACCAGGAGTGCCAGACCGGCAATGACAGCGACAAAAGCCAAACTCATCAGTCTCTCTCAGACCTCGCAATCGTCTTCCGGTGATGCGCGAACGCGCCTGCACCGGGTTTTCGGTATGATTTCGGCGCCCGGTCACGACAACTGATCCGCCCGCGCGACCGGCCAAGCGCATCATTTTCTCACACGCCGAGGAGTCATCGCGATGTTTCGCCCCACGCCCCGCTCGATCTGGTACATCCTGGCGATCGGGGGGCTCGGCGTGGCCGCATTCAGCGTGGCGCTCACCGAGTGGCTGCTGCTCGACCCCTGCCATCTGTGCATCTTCCAGCGCCTGCTGTTCGGCCTCGCCGGGCTGTTCGCCCTCGCCGCGGCACTGGGCGCACGGGTGCTCGGTTATCTGACGGTGGCGAGCGCGCTCGGCGGGCTCTGGAGTTCGCTCTACCAGAGCTGGCTGCAACTGCAGCCGCCCGGCGCGGTCAATTGCATCGGCGGCGAACTCGGCCCCGTCGAGCGACTGGTCGAGTGGCTGGGCCAGCAGGCCCCCGAGCTGTTCCTCGCCACCGGTTTCTGTGAGGACCCGGGGCTGCAGATCCTCGGGCTGTCGCTGGCCAACTGGGGGGCGATCGCCTTCGCCCTCGGAGCCATCGCCGCCGTCTGGGCGCTCGTTGCGAGCGCCCAGCGCCCCTCGGCCCGTGCCGACCGGGGCGACTGATCGCGCCGGGAGCTTCCCGGACATCCCGACACCCAGAAGGCGGACGCATCGGACGTCCGTCCACCACCCTGGAGATCCTGATCGATGCCGCTGAGCCGCAGACACTTCAACCTCACCCTGATGGGCACACTGGGCGCCCTCGCCGCACCGCTGCCGGCCCGCTCGGCACCCTTGGTCGAGGGGCGGGACTGGCGTCCCATCGACCCACCGCAGCCGGGCGATGCCCCGGGCAAGATCGAGGTGCTCGAGTTCTTCTCCTACGGCTGCCCGCACTGCAGCGACTTCAACCCGATCGTCAAGGAGTGGGCCGCAGATCAGCCCGAGGACGTCGTCTTCCGCCGTGTCCCGGTCACCTTCGGGCGTACCGCCTGGGCCAACCTCGCCCGCCTCTATTACGCCCTGGAGGCATCTGAGGCCCTCGCACAGCACGATCAGGCGGTGTTCGATGCCCTGCACCGTGAGCGGCGCCGACTCTACAGCCCGGATGCCATCCTCGACTGGGTCGAGGCCCGCGGGCTCGATCGCGACGCCTTCGCCGCGCTCTTCGACTCCTTCGACATCCAGGCCAAGATCGCGCGCAGCGACCGCCTGGTGCAGCGCTACCGCATCCACGCCGTGCCGCGGGTGACGGTCGCCGGGCGCTATGCCGTGCTCGGCAAGGAGGCGAGCAGCTATCGCGAGCTGCTCGGCATCGCCGAGACCCTGATCGCGCAGACGCGCGAGCAGGGTCTGGCCGGCTGACCCGGACGGCGCGGAATGCGCCGGGCGGCGCGCCCTAGTCGCCAGAT